>JAJYOO010000054.1 GCA_021796155.1 Chloroflexota bacterium | reverse complement strand
CTTTTAAAACGCTCTCTAAGCAATCTGACGTGTTTTGGAAAACCTTACGGAGGAACCCATAATGCCACAGCCATCTACATCAGAGTTGGGACGCTCGAAGCAGGATATACAGATCAATTCCTTTTATCATTATTGTACGCCGAGTTTTCGTCGGTCCTGATGCGCTATTACTCATTTCCGCGTGAGGAATGGCTCGCGGTAAACGACGATGATTTTGTTTATCAGAATAACGCCGTGAAAATGCTTGAGCAGGAAGGATTGCGGGAATCCAGCCAGGAATTACTCGCTGCTGGTTTCGTGGATCGGTATGCTACCGCGTCAATCGAGGAAGATTTCAACGAGGTTTCATCATGGCTATTTACGCGGCCACAAGAATTGTGTGACACACAAGCCGCTTATGAAAAAATAGAACGAAAATACAAACTGGCCGTCGAATTCTACACTTCGATTGATCCCGATATAAAACTGCCAAACTGCAAATAAAAAATGGCCTTGAGAAAGCCGCGGCTGAATTCTTTCATCATCTGCCATCCAATTTCCGCCGGATGTATAATCTGACCATCGTCCATCCCGATGCCAACTCCAGGAGGCACTCATGGCTTTCAACCTCGTTCGTTATTCACAGCAAGACCCGCAATGGAAGAACAACAAAATCGGCGGCGGCCCGGATACCATCGGCTACATCGGCTGTGCGCTGACCAGCACCGCGATGCTCGTTAGCAGTTGGGGATATAACGAAACGCCGGATACGCTCAACAAGAAACTTACAGCCATTGGCGGATTTATTGACGAAGCTATTGTTTGGTCAAAGGTCAGTACCATCCATCCGCAAATCCAAAGCACCGGGCTGACAATTTGTCAAAACAGCGCCGCGCCGATTTCACAGATAGATGACTCCCTCGCCGCCGGGCAGCCGGTTATTGTCGAGGTGGATTATTCGCCCGATCCCGGCTTGCAAACGCACTGGGTTTTGGTCTATGCCAAACAGGGCAACGATTATTTGATTCAGGACCCGTGGCCGAATCCGCCGGAGACAAATCAGGTCACGCTGATGTCACGGTTCAGCCAAGGACAACCGCTTCAACGTGCGATCAAAGCCGTGGCGTGGTACGTTTGCACCGCGGGTGGAACTCCGACTCCTTCCTCGACGCCGGGCGGCTCTACCACAACCACGCCTTTGCCTCCTGCTATTGAAACAGACCTCGTTGTAGTGGTCGTGGCAAGCGCAACCGCCGGACTCCGTTTGCATACGCAAGCCTCCGCTGACTCACCCGCCAACTTCGCAGAAATGCCGGGCACACAGCTCAGTGTGATCGAAGACAAAAACGGCGCGCTTGCAAAGATCGGAGTCAACAATCAATGGATCTATGTGCGCGACCCGAATGGCAATCAGGGATACGTGGCGGCTTGGTTTGTGGAACAAACAACTGTCGCCGCGCCCGCTCCCAGTTCCACGCCCGAACCGGTTCCAGCATCCACACCTTCGACACCTCCCGCGCCGACAACACCTCCACCATCGTCCACGCCGCAAAAATTCCAGGTCGTCGTCTCGCCAAGCTCCGCACCCGGAGGGCTTCGTTTGCGAAAAGTTCCTTCGATGGGCGGCGCGCTGGTCGCTGTCGAACATCCCGGTGCGATACTCACCGTGATCGAGCCATCCAATTCGGCCACGCTAAAGATTGGTGTGGCTGGACAATGGATTGCTGTGCGGGATGACAACGGGTTGAGAGGCTACGTCGCCGCGCAGTATGTTGTACTGAGCCAATGAGACGCATCGCACGAACCACGTTGATTTTCTGGGCCGCGATCACTGCACTGGTCGCGGCCAGTCTATTGATTATTTACCTGCATTGGGGTATTGCGGGATTCGGCATTTTCATCCAGCAATGGCCGCTGACAGATTTGCCAATTGTGCTGGCGTCCGCTGCGTTGACGTGGCTGTTGGCCGGATTTTTGTTGTATCTCTTAGCGAATGAAAAAATTAACGCATCCAACGCGTTGACTTTTTCCGGATTCTTCCTGACAGCATTTGTTTATCTGAATATTCTGAACGAACGATTTCGCTACGGCGACTATCAGTATTATCTGCAGGCCGCGAATAATTTACTTCAACACAAGCCGCTACCCGGCACATATTTTTATCTGCCGTTATGGGCAACGCTACTCGAACCAATTGCGCCGCTTGGCGATGCAGGGATGTTGTTGATCTTATGGCTGGTCAATATTTTTTCGTTGTTCCTGTTTTATTTTTTGCTGCATCGCCTGCTTGAAAAATACGGCTTCTCGATTCGGCTCGCCACCATCGTCACGACGCTTTTTATTCTGGTCAACACACCGCTCCTGCGGACGTTGGATTATGTTCAAGTCAATTTGCTGACGATCAATTTTATTTTTCTAAGTCTTTTGCTTTATCCAAAATATTCTTTTCTTTCAGCATTATCGCTGGCATTGGCCATTCATCTCAAAACGTCGCCCGCAGTTCTTGTGTTGGCATTCTTGCTCGAAAAGGATTGGCGCTGGTTCGGATGGTTTGTTTTGAGCTTCCTTGTTCTGGCCGCGATCCCGGTCGCTTTCAACGGCATCTCGCCATATTTTGATTATCTCAACAACATTCTCGGTTTGACGCAGGGCCGCCAGGCCATCTTCCACGAAACTTCGTTTGATTCATTCTTCCGTTTTATTGTGCCCGCACTGAAACTTCCCAACATCCTAATTGAGATTTTCGCGGACGCTGCCAAGGTGATTCTCGCCGCGGCGACATTCTTCGTGATGGTGCAATGCGTAAAGGTGCAAGCGTTTTATTCTTCCTCACCTAGCCCTCTCCCTAATGGAAAGGGGAAAAGGGGCGAGGGGATGCGCGGCGCGAATCTTTTGAACGCTGTTCCACCCTTGCTTATTCTGATGACATTGGCTTCGCCGGTGGTTTGGGAACATCACGGAATCTTCGTGGCGTTATCTTTTCTCTTGATGCTCAAGCGAATCGGCTCGCCGTCCGAGTGGATGTGGTTTGGATTCGCTTATTTCCTCGAATTCGTTTTGCCGACATTTGATTTCTTCCCCTGGTCGTATGGGCGTCTCGTCGCACCATTGATCATTTTGTGGTTGATGTGGGAGACAATAAACAATAAAGAAACATCGCGTTTCTTTGCGACAATCAACAATTGGGCGGCCAAGTTACCTGTTTTAGAAATTTAAAGGAATCAATGCAGTGTCCATACGCGTGATGACCTACAATATCCTCGATGGCGGGGAAAACAGAGAGTCGCGTATTCTACAAATTATCCAAGCATCTCGACCCGACGTGATTATTCTTCAGGAAGTTTTCACTGAAGAATTTCTAAAGTCTTTATCGCGCTCACTGGGCATGGACTATTACTTTGGTACGGGAAACAAAAGACGAAAAGTTGCATTACTCAGTAAGTTACCTGTTCGCACATTTAAAAGTTACCATCCTCTTTTCCCGACTTGGCGAAATTTTATTGACGCAGAGGTTGAATTTGAGAGGAATAGACTGGTAAGAATTATTGGCGTACATCCAATCGCCAACTTAGGAGTCCTTTTTGAAATTTGGCGATCATTGGAAGCGCAATATATTATCAGCCATTACCGGAATGTTCAAAATGAACCTTGTCTTATCGCCGGCGACTTCAATGCCATTGCGCCAGGTGAAAAAGTCAAGACTGAAAGCGTGCCCAACTGGTTAAAGTGGATTATTTACCTGCAAGGAAATCGTGTTTATTACTTTTCCATTGGCAAGTTTCTTTCTGCAGGTTTTACAGACTGCTTCCGATTCCTTAATCCCACCGATGATGGCTTTACTTTGCCATCATCGAATCCAAATGCACGGCTTGACTACATTTTCGTAAATTCCAAGATGAAAGATTTCCTGAGCAAATGTTGGGCGGTCCGTGAGCCAAACAGCGTCAACCTTGCATCTGATCATTGCCCTGTAATAGCAGAGTTTAATTTCCCAAATTAAGTACAAATCAATCACTTAATTTTTTCCGCCGCTTTCAATATTTGGTCAACCGAATTTCCTATTTTGAACATTTGATGGACATGCTACACTGTTGAAGTATTAATCCGTTTATCAACTAACCATCAACATTATTTTAGAAGTGAGGATACTGTGACGAAAAATTCGAATGTACGTGCCATGCTTTACTTATGGGTATTTTTTATCATCCTTGGCATTGTGTGTCTGGTGTTTGGCGTAAGAAATTACATTCAGGAGGAAGCTTTCTTCGCCAGGGCCGAGCAAGACACAGCCACGATTCAGGATTACGTTCCTGATCCCAGTTACAAATCCGCCGATTTCTGCCCCGAATATCAGTTCACAACAAAGGCTGGCCAGCCGGTATCTTACATTGGGGATAACTGTGTGAGCCAGCCCGATTTCAGTCAAATCGGAAAGCAGGAACAAATCTACATTGATCCAAAGGTTCCGCAAGTCATCGAGACCCGCGGCTGGACCGGCAGCGAGGGCAGCGGGTTGATAATGGGAATTGCAGGATTTTTATTTTTCCCGTTGCTTGGGCTGTCTATTTACTTGCTTACTCTTTTTAGCGAACGGAGAAGGCCAGCCAAAACAAATTCGCAACCCATAACTTCTTCATCCGCCAATTCGGAACTTGCTCAGTTGCAGCGATTGGAACAGGAAGAGGAAAGATTACGGAGGGAACTCAAAGCGCGGCGAGGCTAGTTCCAAAATCGTTCAAGAATAGCTTGTCGAGTTCGGTTCGCACGCTGGTAAAATAAATTTATGCGCGCGGCCAATGATTTTGTCTTGGGCATCCCCTATCTATTCCTCAAGAAAATTCCATACGGATGGATCGGCGTTGTGGTTTTGTGGGCATGGCCACCAATCGTCTCCGGCATTCTGGTCGCGTTAATTGTCATCGGGCTGCTAATGATGAATTGGCAAGATCATGCATGGGAAGCCAATATGCGGCAGGATTATCACAAGAGCGACGGGATTTTCTTCGTTGATCGTCCGCATTCTCCGCGGCTCTGGCAAGTGCGTAACCTTATTATCTTATTTGCAATCAGCGCACTACTTGGCTGGCTATCCGCTAAACTGATCGGCCTATCAGAATTGCAGATGACCTTATTATTCGCAGGATTCACATTGTTATACAAAGACACAATGCTGCTTGGAGCACCAGTTACCTACATCATCACCGAAGAGGGAATTGGAATCCACTACATTCCGGGGCACATTGATTACCGCATTTTCCTGTCTTTCGACGAAATTGCACAGATCAAATATAACCAGCCTGGCAACCCAATCCCCGACCACATTGATATTCTTGCGCCGCAGAAACAGGTCAATGCGGGATTATTGTTGATCCCCAAAAATCCAAATGGGTTTTCAAAGACTTTGGAAAGGGTTCTGATTTCGCCAAGCCAGCCCGATGTTTTTCTAAATCATATTCCCCCGCGCGTGACTATCCGCCGCCCAACGTTATAGAGAATTTAATACATCCACAAACACTTCAACCATCTTCTCCAAATTGATTTCTTCTGAAACAATTCGATACGATTCTTTTCCCATCATTCTCAATCGCGGGACATCCGATAAGGCCGTTTGGATCGCGCTGACCAACGCTGCATAATCATCTGACGGAATCTGCCAGCCATTCGATTCGCGTACCAGATCATCCTGTGTGCCATCACCTCTTGCAACGATGACGGGTAATCCATAACTCATCGCTTCCTGCACAGCCAGTCCGCCGGTTCCGGGCAGGACAAAGAGCTCGGCTTCCGTGAAATAAGGCTTCAACTCCGCTCCATGCCTGGCTCCGATAAACTCCGCTGATGGATAAACCTGCTTCGCAAACGATTCCAAATCTTGTCTCTCCGGCCCATCGCCGACAATGATCAAACGAATATTTTGATTCAACTCTGCACAGGCACGCAGCAAATAATCAATTCGTTTGCGCGCTTGTAAGCGTCCAACAAAAAGAATTGTGGTGCGGTCAACAGTCAACGGTCTACTGGCTGGTTTTGATTTTGGTGCGGGCGCAACCGCGTTTGGTGCGACGAAAATTTTCTTGCGCGGAAATCCAAGCGTCGCGTATTGGTCCGCACCACGCTGACTGTACGCGATCAACGCGTCGAATTGATGGACAAAGCGAGACCAAGTCCCCCCTTTGCTTCTGTGTGGGGGCAGCGGAGCACCCAATCCCCAACCAATGACTTTACGCCCACGCGCGTGCATCCATTTCACGGCGGATGGTGTCGCGAGATAACGCGGGTTGGCCTCAACGATCAATGCATCAGGATTCCAATTTGCAAGCCAGTCAACGAATCCACACTGATAACAAAGATAAAGCGAACCACCAAACAGATGGATATTTTTCGCAGCGACATAATTCGCAACCTGCAACTTTCCGCTGGTGATTTCTTCAACCGGACGCGGCAAGCCCGCGAACAGACTCATCCCACCACCGCACGATTGCGCAAGCAAATCAAAAAATGGCACGCGGTAATTTGGAAGAACGCGTTGTTGCAAACCAAGTTTTCCGGAGAATCTACTTTTATCCGTGTTCATCAATTTAGCAAAACTTTCAAATAAGCATCAGTCATTTTGTCGAGGCTGAGAGTTTTTTCGGCTTGCGCTCGTGCAGAGGTTCGAAAACGTGATTGATCATTCAATATTTCTGCAGCGGCCTCGGCCAAAGAAGGAATATCTGGCTGATCCAACTTCCATGGATTGCCGCCGTATGGAACAATACGGCCCGCATCGGCAAGCACAAGTTCGCTCAACGCGCCGGTATCGAACGCGACGACTGGCAATCCACACGCCATCGCTTCGATAACGGAATTTGGACAGGCCGCGTTGAGGTCAGCGGAGAAAAGCAGATGTGCTGAGCGATCAATCTCAGGGATTTGTTCGCGAGGAATCGAACCAGTCCAAATAATTGGAATACGTGCTTTTGATTCGACCGCGGCTTTATGCTCATCGCTGATTTTACCAACCACCATCAATTCCATTGGAAAATTATATTCTTGGGAAAGAATCTCGCCCAACTGAATCGCGTTATCGAGTCCCATGTCATAACCGCCGCCAAGATTTCCTTCAACAATCAACAGACGACATCGTTCAGTAGATCGTTTATCTGAATCGTTGGGTTTATAAACATTCAAGTCTACGCCGTTATGAACAACAAACGCTTGTTTGTTCGGCTTGCCATACCAATCGTCCCACCAGCTACGCGAAAACTCGCTTTGATACAAAATCTGTGTGGCAATCCGCGAACGAATTAGAGACAAAATAAAATTGCCGTATTCGGCGCGGACAAAATGTTTGATTCCCGTGTTGCGTTTGCGGTGAATCCAATTGATGCCGTCGAGTCGTTGCACGATTCGCACGCCGCGGCTGCGAGCTTTCCATAACGGGAGCAGATTCTTCGTCCCGGCAATGACCAGGATCGCGTCGGATGATTCGTCCGGATTGTGAGTCACTTCAATTCCGCGGGCTTTCAATCCAGACTCAAATTTGAATCGGAAAGATGCCATGCCGCCGATTCCGTCAACGCTGGGGACAATGCAAATGCGCGTCATCAAAAGAATTATATCGTAGGGTCAACATACATTGTCATTGCGAGCACCGAAGGCGCGTGGCAATCTCAAATAACAATCCATTGAATATTCAAGGAGATTGCCACAGGCGCTTACTCTTCGAGTACGATGTCGCGCCTTCGCAATGACGTAGACATTTATGGTATGCTTGGCGCATCTCATTTGGGAGTCGTTCATGTACGTCGCCATCGAAGGAGTGATCGGGGTTGGCAAGACTACGCTGGCCCGCTTGTTGCAGCCCGTCTTTGAATCTGAAATTTTGTTGGAAATCTTCGAGGAGAATCCTTTTCTTTCCGACTTTTACAGCGACCGCGAACGCTACGCGTTTCAAACGCAGATCTTCTTTTTACTCAGCCGATATCATCAACAACGCCGCACCGTCCCGGATATGTTAGCGGCTGGCAAATCCCTGATCTCGGATTACACTTTTGCCAAAGACGCACTGTTTGCACGCATCAACCTGAAGGGCGATGAACTGGAAATGTATTACAAGGTGCATGAAGCGCTCGGAGAAAAAATTCCGAAACCCGATTTGATTGTTTACTTGCGCGCCACGACCGACGTGCTCATGCAGCGCATCGCCTTGCGCGACCGTCCGTATGAACGCAACATGGAACGAAGTTACATTGATCTCTTGAATCATTCTTACGAAGATTTCTTTTCCAAGCCATACGACAGCACGCCGGTGCTGACAATTGATACGAACCCTTTGAACATTATTCAAAACCCGGAACATCTCAAGCTGATCGAGAACCGCATTCGCGAGGCTTTGAAGCTGAATCCGTTTCAACCCAGTTTACCGCTCGACGAGTAGAATCCAACTATGCGCGTCACACGTGAATCACTCATCCGCATTGCAAAAGAGAACGCCCAAGAAAGAGCATTCAACGACCGCGATATTATCGCCGCCTATCTGACTGGTTCGCTTGTATCGGATGTTGATCCGATGCTCGGCGGTGCGGCGGATATTGATCTTGTGTTGGTCCATAACACGAAGCCATCGGTCACGCGCGAGATCGTCAAACTCACGCCGGATTTTCATCTCGATATTGCACACCGGGCAAGATCAGCTTTTAGATCGCCGCGGGAGTTGCGTGCTGACCCGATGCTTGGTTATGAGATGTACGACCCGATGCTTTTGTATCAAAGCGAAAAGTTTTTTGAGTTCGTGCAAGCGGGTCTGCGTGCCGGATTTGAGTTTCAAGCGCCGTCGCTGGTATTGAGTCGCTGCCGAAAACTTTTGGCCGATGCACGCAAAGGTTGGGTTGATCTTTCAGATATCAGCCCAGATAAAGCTGGGCCGACGCAAATCAAACAATTTCTTCGAGCTGTAAACTACGCGGCGGATACAGTCGCCGAATTGAGTGGCGGTCCGTTGACTGAACGCCGGTTCCTGATGGATTTTCCCGCGCGGGCACAGGCCGCTGAACGTCCGAATTTCACAGCGACGCTTTTCAACCTGGTCGGTGCCAGCCATGTGGATGCCAGTACGCTCACCAGTTGGATGCCTGAATGGAAATCATCATTCCTCGCCGCGGCTGAAAACGCAAAAGTGGATCAATGCATCCACGTGGCCCGGCTGAATTATTATGAAAAAGCGATGGAAGCCCTACTTGCTGGCGATACTCCGCTGACGGCGCTCTGGCCTTTTATCCACACTTGGACACTGGCAGTCGCTGTCTTAACCGAGAGTCAGTCCAAGTCTTGGAATGAAGCGTGCCAAAAACTGGGACTTCTCGGCTCGTCGTTCGAGGAACGCGTATCCGGCTTGGACAGCTATCTGGACGAAATCGAAGTCCGGCTAGACGAAATTGCAACAGCAAATGGCTTGGAAACGTCTACAAGCCTGTAGCCATCCATATTTGGGTTAGACAACTCCGATTTTGGACGGCCAATTTTGTGGATAACGGGGGCAATTCTGTGGATAACTGGCAATGTCTGTGGACAATACGCACAAGTATTCGGAAAATTAGGGAAAAAGTGCCAAAACTCAATGCCTATATGTGGGCGGCATTGAGTTGGTTGCCCAATATATAGAAAGGTGGAAAACAGGCCTTTTTCGGCGCATGATAATTCAAAAGTAATCCACAGAAATTTAGGGGCCTGAAAATGTCACATAGTCCAAGATATGGTGTTGAAGTATCTAAGCATGCCCAACGGATATGTGCGCGCGATGTTATCCCCACTTTCCACAATCTCTACTAAGACTACGGAATCCATATACCAATAATAAATTGTTTACGTATAACAACGAGATCAAAAAACAGCATCTCTTTGCTTGCTCAAAATTGGGAAAGCCTGGAATATGCAACAGATAAAGTTTTCGCTTCTTGCTTTCCATTTTCAAACTCTATACAATGAAACTAAAACAGGGAGCTGATTTATGAAACAAGACCGTTTTCTAACTGGAATCTTGATCGGAATTGCCGTTTTGATTATTGCCGCACTAGTCGTCTTTTTTACCCGACAAAACACGCAGACATACGTTTCCGAAAACACACCGGATGGTGTCGTGCATAATTATGTTCTGGCGCTGCTTAACAAGGACTACCCAAAAGCATATGGTTATCTGGCGGACCTCGATAACAAGCCAACACTCAATCAATTTCGTCAGGCATTTGCAGTTGGAAAGCTGGGTCCTTCTAATAACGGTATCAAAATTGGGGTAGCCGATGTTACCGGAGAGGATGCAACCGTTGAAGTTAGCATGATTTATTCCGCTAACGATCCATTTTCGAGCGGTTATAACAATGTTGGTACAGCGCAATTGATGAAGCAAAACGGTGTATGGAAAATTTCATCCATGCCAACATATAATTTGTGGGACCACAGCCAATGGATTA
>JAJYOO010000053.1 GCA_021796155.1 Chloroflexota bacterium | reverse complement strand
TGCCGCGTTGACAACAACCGGCGCATAAAATTCTCCTTGCGTAGTTTGTACACCTTTGATTTTGCCATCGCCAATAATTCCAGTCACCGCACAATCCTGAACAATGCATGCGCCTTTTTCTTTTGCTGCGTTGATAAAAGCATTAGCCGTGTCACTCGGCATGGCATAACCGGACTCAGGTTCATACGCGGCGAAATCAATATCATCAACAGCAAACGATGGAGCAAGGCGCTTTACATCGTCGGCTTTGATCAACACCGTTGGGATGCCGATGTCTTGATGCATCGCTACATTGGCTTTCAACTTTTCAACATCATCATGCGCCACAAGTTGAATGAAACCTGTGCGCGTGAAGCCGGAATCGCCGCCAACCATTTCCTTCCAGTTGCGGAAATATTGAAACGAAACCCATGCCAGTTCTGAATCTTGTTTTACATCGTAATGCATGCGGACGAGTCCGCTCGAACGCCCCGTTGCTCCAGCCGCGATAAATTTCTTTTCGAGCACGATCACGTTCGCGCCGCGCTTTGCAAGATGGAACGCCAGACTGGCTCCCTGCACTCCTGCACCGATAATGATGACATCTGCTGTGTTCGACATGCTTTACTCCACTTTCGTTATGATGACGCGCTTCGCACCTGCTTCTTTCAGGGACGATGAAACGGATTCCGCTATATCAGGCTTAACCAATGCGATCATGTTTCCACCGCGCCCGCCGCCGCTGAGCTTTGCTCCCAACGCGCCTGCCTTCCGCGCGGCTTCGACGAGTTTATTCAATTCGGGCGAAGAAACAGTCAACTGCTGTAACAACGAATGATTTTGATTCATCAACTCGCCAAGTTTTTTCCAGTTACCAACTTCTATTTCTTCTCTTGCGCTCTTTGCAATCTCTCCAATTTGGTCGAAGATGTTTTCCCATTTGGATTTATCTGACTCCCACAGTTTGCGGACATCGCCGACTGATTCTTTCGTCGGTGCGGAGATGCCAGTGTCGCCGATGACGATCGTAAACGGTTTGCGGACTTTGAATATTTCCGTTGGCAAGCCGTGAACGAAGTAGACCGCCTTTGCATATGTCACCACTGTGTTGTCAATGCCCGACGGTGTGCCGTGATAAAGTTTTTCGATTTCATATGCAATCGAATTCACGCGCTCGTTTGATAAAGGATGATCGAGGAAAGAAGATAAAGTGCGGATCATCGCGACAGATACCGCCGCGCCAGAGCCGAGTCCAGAGGCAACGGGAATGGTGGATGAAATATTGATCTGGAGATTCGGAAACGGGTCAATGCCGAGGGTGAAGAAAAGGTTATGAATAACAGCGGCCAGCGGATGATCAGAAGGAAGCGAATTCAGTTCGGAATGAAGATCAATATCCGGAGCGTTGATCCAAATTCCAGGGCGAGATGAATCCAAAATCTCGACATCCGCATGAACTTGTAAAACAGGGACAGCCAATGCAGGCCGTCCATAAACAACGGCATGTTCACCGAAAAGAATAATTTTGCCGGGGGCGGAGGCTTTCACGGATACAGTGGGGAAAGATAAAAAACGGCCAATACTGCAATAGCCCAAAGCAACATGGAAATTTGCAGCGGGCGATCAGATAAAAGGATTTCCTCCGGTGCGCCGCCGCTGTGTTCGACCTCGATCAGATACATATAACGGAAAATCGCGTACACAACAAATGGAATCGTCAGCATCATGCTGTGGTTCGCGGGAACGTTTGGGGCCGAAAAAGTGTAAAGCGAATACGCGACGATGGTCGTTCCCGAAACGATCATGATGTATTGGTCGAGCAGCGGAATGGTATAGCCTTCGAGAACTTTGCGATGCGAACCGGCGTCGTTGGAAAGCAATGCGAGTTCCGCGCGGCGTTTGCCGAAGCCAAGATAAAGCGCCAGCAGAGTCATCACCACATAAAGCCATGGCGAGAATCGCTGGACATCAATCAGTGACACGCCAGCTTCCACACGCAAGACAAAACCGGCCGCGAGAACAAGGACATCGAGGATCGGAATGTGCTTGAGCCAGCGCGAGTAAGCGAGGTTAAGAAGAAAATACGCCAGCAAGACAAGATCGAATTCCGGGTCCATCGCGAAGCCAAGAATCAATGTGATAACAACTAATGCGATTCCGGCAATCCACGCCACGCTGACCGGAAGCTGGCCTGATGGAAGCGGCCGATTCTTTTTCGTTGGATGTTGGCGGTCGGCCTCGATGTCAACGAGGTCATTGAAGATGTAGACGCTGCTGGAGATCAGGCAGAACAGGAAAAATCCGGCAAGCGTATGCAGGAAAGCGGAGACATGGAATAATTGCTTGTCAAAGACCAGGGCGGCGAAGACAAAAATATTCTTCGACCACTGGCGCGGACGCATGGTTTTGAACAGGGCCGTGAACATGATTCAATTTTACACTCGATTATAGAATATCGAATACAATTCTTTTATGCCCAAAGTTCGTTTGGATGTTTTGCTCATCGAACGTGGATTGGCCGAATCGCGCGCTAAGGCTCAAGCATTAATCATGGCGGGACAGGTGCGCGTGGACGGGCAGACCGCCCTCAAAGCGGCGACCGCGGTTGAAGCTGATGCCAAGCTGACAGTTGACTCCGGCCCGCGCTTCGTCTCGCGCGGCGGCGAAAAGTTGGACGCGGCGCTTGATGCTTTCGACATAAATGCGGCTGGCTTGATCTGTGCAGATGTTGGTGCCTCGACCGGCGGCTTCACCGATTGCCTGCTTCAGCACGGCGCGGAAAAAGTCTACGCAATTGATGTTGGCAAAGGAATTTTGCATTGGAAATTGCGTAACGATCCGCGCGTGATTGTCATGGAAGAGACCAACGCGCGCTTTGTTGAATCTTTGCCTGAAAAAATTTCGTTGGTGACAATTGATGCGTCGTTTATATCTTTGAAAATAATCCTTCCTGTTGTAAAAAAGTGGTTCTTTCCGCTTCCTTCTTTCTCTGATGAAGGAAAGATGAAAGAAGAAAGAAGCGATGTAGTTGCCTTGATCAAGCCCCAATTCGAGGCTGGGAAAAAAGAAGTTTCGCGCGGCGATGGCGTAATCCGCGACCCAAATATTCATAAGCAAGTTTTGTTCGACGTGCTGGGTTTCGCTCAGGCTCAAGGTTTTGGAATCCGCGGTTTGATCCGGAGTCCGCTTCTCGGTCCGAAAGGAAACGCAGAATTTCTCGTTTGGTTGATTCCCAGCTTGAGCGGAGATCCGCTTGCCGAACAAATCCAAATTTTATTTCAAGGAAACCATTCAAAATGAAACGTCTTTTCACTTTTGCATCGCTTATCAGTTTGTTCCTTACTGCATGTGGCACCGCCAGCACGCCTACGGTTTCTGCCACGTCTGTGTCTTCCGTCGTGCCAACGATTCCTGCCGCACTTACGCAGGTGTCTTTGCCTGTTGTGAAAGTGGATCAGGCTCACATGGACACTTCTGGATTAAATTACATAATTCCGGCAGGCGCAGGTTTTATCTTCGATGCTTCGGGGTTTAACTTTAAGCTTCCGAACGGACAGGCTGCTTCTCCCACTGCAATACAAATTGTTGCTGGTAGCCGCGCTTATCAAAGCACGTGGACAGCGGGAGCGACCAGCCAAACCGTGAACGCCGCCGAGTTGACTCCAGTGGCAAACGCTCAACCGCTCACCCAGTTTGAATCCGGTATGCAACTGATCGTCTCGATTGGTTTGATCAATTCCTTTGGTCATTACCAACCGTTATGGGTGGCAGTCATCAGTGTTCAGTAATATGAATCGGTGGGTTGTGTTGATGAGTCTTCGCTTCAAAAAGGCCGGATGAAAATGCGTTATACTCCCGCACGCACATGACAAGTCACATCCGCAATTTTTGCATCATCGCACACGTTGACCACGGCAAGTCTACGCTGGCTGACCGTCTGTTGCATTTAACGGGAACCGTTCCCGACCGCGACACCACCGAGCAAATCCTCGATTCGATGGACCTTGAGCGCGAAAAAGGCGTGACGATCAAAGCGTCTGCGGTGCGGATGAATTACACAGCCAAAGATGGCAACGCGTACGAACTCAATTTGATTGACACACCAGGCCATGTGGATTTTGGTTACGAAGTCAGCCGCGCACTCAAAGCGTGCGAAGGCGCGGTGTTGGTTGTGGACGCGACACAAGGCATCGAAGCGCAAACGCTTGCCAACCTTTATCAGGCGTTAGATGCTGACCTTGTCATTATTCCCGTTATCAACAAAATTGATTTGCCCTCGGCGCGTCCCGATGATGTGGCTGAAGATATCGCATCCTTACTCGGTGTGAAAGCTAATGATGTGATTCGCATCTCGGCTAAAGAAGGTTTGAATATAGAAGCTGTGCTTGAAGCCATTGTCCAGCGCGTGCCACCGCCGAAGGATGATCCAGCTTCACGTCTGCGCGCTTTGATTTTTGATTCGCATTACGATTCGTATAAAGGCGTCATCGCATACATCCGCGTCTTTGAAGGTTTGATCAAACCGACTGACACGCTGCACATGTTCGCTACCAAAGCGGACATGAAGCCGGTTGAGATCGGAATCTTCGCACCGGATATGAAGCCCGTTCAAAATCTTACGGCGGGCGAAGTCGGATATATTGCCACTGGACTCAAAACCGTTCATGATTGCCGCGTCGGCGATACGATCACGCTCGCGTCGGCTCCGGCCTCGGACCCGTTGCCGGGGTACCGCCATCCCAAGCCGATGGTCTTCGCTGGAATTTATCCTGTCGAAGCGGACGATTATCCAGAGTTGCGCGAGTCGCTCGATAAACTTCAACTCAACGATGCTTCACTGACGTTTGATCCTGAAACGTCTCAAGCACTTGGTTTTGGATTCCGCGCCGGATTTCTAGGCCTGTTTCATATGGAAATCGTGCAAGAAAGAATCGAGCGCGAATATCTGCTCGACGTTTTATTTACCGCACCGTCAGTGGAATATGAAGTGCTAATGATCAACAATGAGGTCATTACGGTTGATTCGCCTGCTGAGCTGCCAGATGATGGATCGAAAATTGTTGAGATTCGCGAGCCGTGGATGAACATCGAGATTATCACGCCGACGGATTATTATGGTCCGATCATGGAATTGGTTACGAAGCGCCGTGGCATTTACAAGAGTCAGGAATATCCCGCGCCGCATCGTGTGCAACTTAATTTTGAAATCCCGCTTTCTGAGATCATCGTGGATTTTTTCGATGAATTGAAATCGCGTACCAAGGGTTACGCATCGCTCGATTATCAGTTCCTTGAATATCGTCCTGATAAATTGCAGAAACTGGAAGTCCTTGTCAACGGTGAACCCGTTGACGCTCTTGCGGCCATCGTTCACGAGAAAGACGCGTACCATAAGGGTCAGCGGATGATCACAAAGCTGAAGGAAATCATCCCGCGCCAATTGTTTGATGTCGCGATCCAAGCTTCGGCGGGCGGACGCGTTATTAGTCGCGCAAACGTCAAAGCCACGCGGAAAGATGTTCTGGCAAAATGCTACGGTGGCGACATCACGCGCAAAAAGAAATTATTGGAAAAGCAAAAGCGCGGCAAGAAACGTCTCAAGATGGTTGGCAATGTTGAAATCCCGCAAGAAGCGTTCATGGCCGTTCTGAAATTGGAAGAGGAATAATTTTTTGACCACAACGGACACGAAGATGCACAAAAGAAAAGAATCTTTGCATCTTCGTGATCCTTTGTGACCTTTGTGGTGAAGAACATGAAAGATGTAAAACATTGGCTTCCCGGTGCAATTATCAGTGTGCTCGCTATTGCTGCCATTCTGTATTTCGTTGATCTAAAACGACTCGTTGAAGCCATCCGCAGCGCGAACTATTGGCTGTTGGCAATTTCAGTGGTGATGGGGATTATCTGGCTGTTGATTCGCACGGTTACCTGGCGCACCATTTTGCAGGAAAAGGCATCATTGAAAGATACGTTCCTTGTCTTGTGCGAAGGATATTTTTTGAACAATGTCCTGCCGTTTCGCCTTGGAGAAATTGGTCGGGCCTTTCTATTGGGGCGTAGGGCCAACTTGAGTTTCATGGAAGTTTTGCCGACGATCATTATAGAACGGTCATTTGACCTGGCGTTCTCGGCTGCCATTCTTTTGAGTGCACTTCCATTTGTCATTAACGCCTCCAGCGCGGAAAGCATTTCGATTGTTGTGGGTATCATGGTTGTGATCGGAATGCTTGCTTTATATCTTCTGGCGCGCAATCGCGATTGGGCGATTCGGCAAATCCACCACTGGCCTTGGCTGGAAAAAGTTGGTGGACATTTTCTTCCACCATTTTTTGATGGACTTTCCATCTTGACGGATGGATGGCGTTTCTTGCGGACCTTAGGCCTTATGGCCTTCAACTGGGCATGGGCCACAATTCAGTTTTACATCACTATCAGGGCTTTTTTCCCCTCAGCGCAATTTCCTTGGGCGCTCTTTGGAATTGGAGCAGCTGCATTTGGCGGTGCCGTTCCCTCGGCGCCCGGTGCGGTCGGAACGTATGAGGCCGCTTTGGGCGGAGCGTTGACCCTTGTCACATCGGATGAAGCGCGTTCGGTCGCAGTTGCGATCACGGCGCATTTGCTGAACTATATCCTGATGCTTGTACTCGGCATTTATGCGCTTTCGACCGAGGGCGAGACCCTGTCTGGAATTTATCACGAGCTTATCAACTTCCGTGCAAGGAACGAAACGACGGAATGATTCCACTTTACGATACCCTGCATTCGCGCAGGTTTCCAATCGTTAATTGGCTGTTGATCGCGCTGAACTTTATTGTCTTCTTTTACGAAATCAGCCTGAGTTCCTCTGCCCTTAACAAACTGACGTTTGTTTGGGGGCTGGTCCCGCGACAATTGATGCTTCACCCGCAAGTCGCATGGCTGACGATTTTTACGTCCATGTTTTTGCATGGCGGCTGGTTCCACATTATCAGCAATATGTGGGTGCTTTTTATCTTCGGCGATAACATCGAAGACCGCATGGGACATGCGCGCTATTTGATTTTTTATTTGCTAAGCGGCATCGCGGCCGGATTGCTTGAATCGTATGTGTTGCCGACCAGCAATGTCCCGATGATTGGCGCGAGCGGCGCGATTGCTGGAGTTTTGGGCGCTTACTTGATTTTGTTTCCGCAGGCGCGTATTGCCAGTATTGTACCGATCTTCTTTATCTTTACGATCATCGAAATTCCAGCCGTGATATTTTTGTTATTCTGGTTTGTCTTGCAGTTGTTCTCTGGTTGGACCTCATTGGCGGGTGCGGCTGGCAGCAGCGGCGTCGCATGGTGGGCTCACGTTGGTGGATTCATATTCGGGATGTTGGCTGTTAGATTTTTCGCTCAGCGGCGCACGCTCTATTATCAGCAATAAAATGTTATGAAGGAGTTCTCATGACTCGAAATTATCTTGTTACTGGCGGGGCCGGATTCATCGGATCGAATTATGTAAATCGGCTTTTGAAACGCGGCGAGCATGTTACCATCTACGATAACTTTTCGCGTGCGGGCGCAAAACGGAATCTTGAATGGTTGACGTCAACGCACGGCAGGAAGTCCTTTAACGTGATCATTGCGGATGTGCGCGACGCGGACAAAATAACGGGGGCCGCTCGCGGGTCCGATGTGATCGTTCATCTCGCGGGACAGGTGGCGGTTACCACGTCGGTAACTGATCCACGCTCCGACTTTGAATCCAATGCACTTGGAACGTTCAACGTTTTGGAAGCTGCACGCGCGTCTGGAAACAATCCCATTTTCATTTACGCTTCGACGAACAAAGTCTATGGCGGAATGGATGATGTAAAGATCGTTGAAGAATCAACGCGCTGGCGCTACGCGGATTTGGTAAACGGTTGTCCCGAATCCCAACCGCTTGATTTTCATTCACCGTATGGATGTTCAAAGGGTACAGGCGATCAATATGTTCGCGATTATGCTCGCATCTACGGTCTGCGGTCTGTTGTTTTCCGTCAGTCTTGCATTTATGGCCCACGCCAATTTGGGATTGAGGATCAAGGTTGGGTCGCGTGGTTTGTGATTGCCGCCGTGACCGGACGCTCAATCACGATTTACGGCGATGGGAAACAAGTTCGCGATGTTTTAAATGCGGATGATTTGATGAATGCGTATGATGCGGCGATTGAAAAAATTGATGTTGCTGCCGGAAAAGTTTTTAACGTCGGCGGCGGTCCGCAAAATGTGTTATCGGTGTGGACAGAGTTCCAGCCGATGCTTGAGAAATTATTGGGAAAGAAAATATCAGTCGCGCGTGGCGATTGGCGTCCTGGCGACCAGCGCGTGTTCTATGCCGATATCAGCAAAGCCAAGCGCGAGTTGGGCTGGAGACCGATGATTGGGGTTGAGGAAGGAATCCGAATGCTGTTCGAGTGGGTGAAGGAAAATAAAGATCTTTTTTGAGCAAAAGAAACTCCGAAGCTGGAAACTTCGGAGTTCTTCTAATGTTATGCCTGTGCGTTATAATCTTCCCGCCTTATGAGAATCCTTACCGTTCTAACTTATTATCGGCCTCACACATCCGGCCTGACGATTTATGCTGAACGGCTGGCGCGCGCGTTTGCAAAACGCGGACATCAAGTTACGGTGATGACCACGCAATACGAAAAGTCTCTGCCGCGCGAAGAAATGATAGACGGTGTGAAAGTCCTGCGCGTGCCAGTGGCTTTTCGCTTGAGTAAAGGCGTCGTCGCACCGACATTTGGCTGGGTCGCTACGAGATTGGTCGCCGAGCATGATGTTGTACAAATGCATCTGCCACAATTCGACGCGCCTGGCGTGGCTTTCCGCGGTCGACTATTCGGCAAACCCGCTGTTCTGACCTATCATTGCGATATCCAACTTCCGCCAGGTTTGTTCAACCGCTTTGTTAATCTCGTTGTCCAGTGGCAGAACAACATGGCGGCGTTACTGTCAAATCAAATTGTGACGTATACGCAGGATTACGCCGACCATTCAGCTTACCTCTCGCGCTATAAATTCAAACTGCGGACAATCCTTCCGCCCGTTGAATTGCCGACTGCAGATCAAGCCGCGATTCAATTGTTTGCTAAAACGTATCTCGCGGGACGCAGGCCGGTCATCGGTATGGCAGCCCGCTTCGCCGCTGAAAAAGGAGTCGAAGTCCTGCTGGACGCGTTACCCGTTATCTTGAAAAAACATCCGAACGCGCTGGTTTTGTTCGCGGGTACATATCAAAACGTGATGGGCGAGCAGGCATATTCTGATCGCTTGATGCCGCGTATTCACGAATATGAGTCGCAAGGTCATTGGAAATTTCTCGGCAATCTCGATCCGACTCAAATGGCAGCGTTCTATCCCAATTTGGATGTGTTGGTTGTGCCATCGCTGAATTCAACGGAAGCATTCGGACTCGTTCAGATCGAAGCAATGATGAACGGCGTGCCATGTGTTGCTTCGGCGCTGCCCGGCGTGCGGATGCCTGTTCAGATGCACGGCATGGGGCGCGTGGCGCAGATTGGTGATTCAAAAAGTTTGGCAGAATCAATTCTGGAGATTTTGGATGAGCCGAAAAAATTCTGCGGCGATCCGGCAGCGATTGCAAAGCAATATGATCCCGATACCGTTGCGACAGAATACGAAAAATTATTTGAAGGGTTAATGAAAAAATAAATGTCATTGCGAGTGGCGCTTTAGCGCCACGTGGCAATCTTCTCTAACAGTCAATTGAATGTTGCATGCGATTGCCACGCTGGGCTTCGCCCTCCTCGCAACGACAAAAGACCTATGAAAGATTTTCTTTTTCTTCAATTACGTGACCTGCCTTATTTCCGTGCTTTTTTGCGAGCGGTTGAGTCAACATATTATCAAGATTTGCCCTTGCCCGCACCGATCTATGATGTGGGCTGTGGCGATGGACATTTTGCTTCGTTAACGTTTGACCAGAAGATTGATGTTGGCCTCGATCCATGGCACGGACCGATTCACGAAGCCAAAACTCATGGCGCGTATAAATTTCTGGTTGAAGCAGATGCTGCTTATTCGCCTTACCCATCGAACTATTTTGCCAGCGGATTCAGCAACTCGGTGCTGGAACATATTCCGCACATTGACGCAGTGCTGGCCGAGACCGCGCGCGTCCTGAAAAAAAGCGCGCCGTTTTATTTCTGTGTGCCGAATATGCGTTATCTCTCCGAGCTTTCGATCTCGCGCGTGCTCGGAAAAAGTTACACAGAATGGTTTCGTAAAATTTCGCGAGTCTCACACGCCGATGAGCCGGATATCTGGCAAAAACGCTTGAATAACGCGGGCTTTGAACTTGTCCGCTGGTGGCATTATTTTTCACCCGCTTCGATGCGCGTGTTAGAATGGGGACATTATTTTGGCGTCCCATCGGTGGTTGCACGCGTGCTTTCCGGTCGCTGGATTATCGCACCGACAAAATGGAATTTATGGCTGACCGAGCGATATGTAAAGAAGTATGCGTCACCAAAACCGGTAGAGAACGGAACATTTACTTTTTATATTGCGAAAAAACGATAACAAAATTATGT
>JAJYOO010000052.1 GCA_021796155.1 Chloroflexota bacterium | reverse complement strand
CGACTGAAAAACTTGCCGCCATGCTCGGCTTTATGACAGCAGGGATCAGCTTTTTGGTTGGGTTGGCATATCTTATTTATAAACTGATCTTTTGGGCAAGTTTTTCAGTCGGTCTGGCTCCGGTGGTCATCGGTCTGTTCTTTCTAGGATCTGTACAATTGATCTTCCTTGGAATCATAGGTGAATATGTTGGCGCAATCTACACCCAGGTCATCCACCGTCCGCTGGTGATCGAAAAGGAGCGTATTAATTTTTAACCTTGTCAACCCACACTCCACCTATCGAATCAAGCGATGCCGCGCCTAAGAACAATTCTGCGAAAAGTAGACGCGCCTCTTGGGTATTTCTATTTGCCACTGTACTTGCAATCGTTCTGCTATATTTGACGTTGCGCGGTCTCGATTGGGGATCATTTTGGAACACAATCAGAAACGGGCGCTATGAGTTTCTGTTAATCGTCGTTCCAATTGCAAGTTTGAATTATTTTATTAGAGCCACGCGGTGGAGTGTCTTTATCCATTCCGAGAAAAAGGTCCCGGTGATTTCTGTTTTCTGGGCCAATATGGTTGGCTATATGGGGAATGCCTACTTACCGGCCAGAGCTGGCGAAATCCTGCGTTCGGCCTTCCTTGGACGGGAAAAGGGATTGGGCACCAGCTTCGTATTAGCCACTGCCCTGACCGAACGTGCGTTGGATGTAGTTGCTTTGGTTATCATTGGTTCAATTGCGATTCTTGACCAAAGTTCGCTTCCCTCCCAATTTCAAAATGCGGTCCGGGTCATGACAGGTGCTGGAATAATCGGGCTCATTTTCATTCTTATTATGCCTTATCAGCAAAAACTGTTCTTCAAAGTCTTGCATGTCTTTCCATTGCCCGAAAAGTTCAAAACAGCGCTCGGTGAACAGATTTCTCGTTTCATGATTGGAATGCGGTCACTGCAAAATCCCAAACGGGCGATTTCTTTCGCCATGCTAACCATTGTCATCTGGTTTGTAGATGCAATTACTAACGTTATTGGCGTGCGCATTATTGGACAAAATCTGAATATAGGTCAGGCGCTGATTCTACTTGCTGCTCTAGGACTGTCAAGTGCCATTCCGTCCACACCGGGTTATATTGGCGTATATCAATTCGTGGCTGTTACCGTGCTGGTTCCATTTGGTTTTTCGCGCTCAGATGCACTGGCATATATTCTCATTAGCCAAATACTAAACTATTTGATAATCACATTCTGGGGACTGATTGGTTTATGGCAGATTAATCGCCAAGGCAAAGAAAGTGCCATTCCTGATTAATCCAATCTTGATGACCAGGGCCCCTTTCCCAACGAACAAGTCAACATAACACCTGGCGCACCATTTCTTTTGCCGCATAGATGTCTCAAACATGTTAATAATGTATCTTTCAAGATAGTCAAGCTTTTGTCTCGTCCACTTGTGAAAGACCCTGATTGATAAGCCATCATCTTCTGGAAGCAAATATTTGTCCATCCCATTCTCCTCAATGTAATTTTGCCTTATGGATTCTTCGTGTACCGCAGCCCGATATACACATTGGCGTTCGACGAATCATTCCAACTGCGGCGCGTGCAAGCCCTCACCACTTCGACCTTGCTCAGTAAGCCTAACCTTCTCTTGCCCTTCGACTTCGTGGCAAAAAGCGCCACTCCGCTCAGGGCGACGGAAGAGGAGACATGGTCATTTCTTCTTGCTAAACCGTTGGATGCGCGCTTCGATATCGGTCAAAATGTTTTGCAACTCGCTCATATCCATCTCATTCAAGTGTTTTTTCAATTCCGCCATGAGCGGTTCGCGTTTGGGTTGATAGGCGTTCAACAACGTGGCTATATCGTTCTCGTAAATTCCCACGCGTTCGAAACTTCCCTGGCGATACAGCGAAGGCAGGGCAAATAATTTCAACAGCAGCAATCCTTCCACCGTGGCACAGGTAATCTTGCGATCCATGAACTGCTTTTCTGTGCTGTATTTCTTCGCTACTTTATCGAATAAAGGATTCTTGGTAAGCAGAATATCGATTTGCAGTTCACCGAATTGTCCGCGGGCGAAATACATATCCTGACTCAAAATTTTGATTTCAGGCAATTTCGTCAACGAAGACAAAGCCATGATGAGGTCAATATCCTGCGTATTGCGACCCTTAACATACGTCAGCAATGCGACACCGCCGACGAGAACGTAATCCACTTTGCGGGAGTCGAGCAAATTGAATAGTTGCTCAACCTGAGCCAAAAGGGAATCTGCATTCATTATGACCTCAGGAGGATTCTTAAAATTCAACGCGACCGCGTTGCGTAATACGCCGCCAATTTGAGATACGCTGTGGATCGTCATAGCCTTTACTAAGTATACACCGCCAAAGGCTTTGTAGTCAGTTTACGCGCATCATTTTTTCTTCTTGACCATTTCCTCCAATAATTCAACCAGTTTCTCGCCGATCGCGACGCGGCTGAAATTTTCCTCCAGATATTTTCGGCCGTTCAATCCCATCGCGCGCCTTTTCCGCGGATCATTCGCCAGCTTGCGAATCGCGTCTGCCATTGCGGATGGATTTCCCGGCTCAACAAACAATCCACACCCCGCGGTTTCGATCACTTCGCGGATCACGCCGTCAATCGCCAGCACCACCGCGCGTCCAGCTGCCATGTAATCGAAAACCTTGTTCGGATACGTTGTTTTGTATTCTTCGAGCGGCTTCAAAATTGCGATGCACGCGTCCGAGGCGGCAAGCGCGTTCGACATTTCTGATTTTGGCACAGGCGGAATGAAGGTTACATTCGTAAGTTTCATCTCTTCGGTTCGCTTTTGCAGCGCAGGTTTTTCTTTTCCGCTGCCGAGCAAAACGATTTGGATTTTCTTTTCGTCCATCAGCAGCTTCGCCGCATCAAGCACGACATCCAAATCGTTCGACACCCCGTGCGCGCCCGCGTAGAGTGCGACGAATTTATCTTCGAGATGATGTGCTTGACGAAAGTCCACGCCTTTGTTCGACGGATCGAACATGGACGGGTCTGCACCATTCGGAATCAATTCGACTCGGCTCGCCCCTCGACGGGCTACGTGCGCGATGAACCCCGGGCTGTTGACCATCAACCGGTCCGCGCGGCGGTACAGGAATCGCTCCAGCCATTCGGACATGCGAATGATGACAGGATTCTTCAGCACACCTACTGCGACTGCGAACTGCGGCCACAAGTCGCGCACTTCGAATAAAAACTTCGCCCCTTTGAGCCGCGCCAACAGCCAGGCCGTCACACCTTGAAAGATCGGCGGCGACGTGCCCCAAACGAGGTCAACATTTTTTACCTTCAATCCAATAAAGAATGATGAAAGCATGAAAGAGAAAAACGCGATGATGCGATGAAAGAAAGATTTGTGATGAGCTTCATAGACCGAAGCGCGAAGGATGGTTATGCCCTCACTCCCGTCCCCTCTCCCAACATTGGGAGAGGGGTGCAGGGGTGAGGGGCTCCCTGTTATATAGCTCACCGGGCTTGCGATCACCGTCACTTGATGTCCACGAGCCGCAAGCAGGCGCGCGAACTCATGATGACGCGTCCCGCCGGGTTCGTCGAGCGATGCAAAGGCTTGATGAATGATGAGGATGTGCATAATTTTGTATTATGTCATTGCGAATACTATGAGGAGTAACGCCCCCGCGTGTGCGGGATCTTCGACTTGGCGCCACGACGAAGCACTGCGCTCTTTCAGTGTGGCAATCTCCTTGAACGATCATTTGAATGTTATTTGAGATTGCCGCATGACGTTAAAGCGCCACTCGCAATGACATTCGAATATTACTTCGGAAAGATAAATTCACTTGTGAACGTGACGGATTTCGAAGGAGTCACTTCGACCGCCAATGATAACGCAGGGACTTTCACTCCGTAAGCCGGCGAGGCCCAGCCTTCAAAAGGCAAAACATCTCGCTGACCGTAAATCAATTCGCCAGCACGGACGAGAGAAGTTACAAGTTGCAGGTTGGAAGGTTCAAGACCGACTCTCAGGGTAATCCAGCCAAAAGAAGACTTTACGTGAATCCCCACTCCCCATTCTCCATTCCCTATTTTCCATTCCCCATCTAATAGAAGCCAATGAAGCCGAAACTTCCTCAACTTTCCAACGTTCAAACCTGTAACCTTCAAACCATCTTCAATGACCCATCTTTCATCACGATAAACCGTGACTGTCCGTTCATGGCGGACGCCGCGATAACCGTTGTGATAGGCTTTGATTTGGCCGACAACATTTTCATCTGTCGAAATTTCTGACTTTGAATAAGCATTGACCCAATCCAGCGTCAGGAATTTTCCGGCACGCGTCATCTGGTCGCGGCCGTCAACCGTCACAGTATTATGCACGCGCGTCGTCACCAGCGGATTGTCCCAGGGCGGCTCGGCATTATAGAGATACGTCCCCGCGTCCTGCGCGACGTTGAGTCCGCGCCACCACAAATCAAAATGCAACTGATCCATGTGCGATAAACGCGATTTGAATTGCGATGCGCGCAGATACGCCCACGAATTTTTTCCGCGCACATGATCAGTCAAATACGCGTCGGAATCAGAAGTCCGTTCGGATGCAGGCAAACCAAGCCACAAAGACAATTCATCCCAAGTGCCGGCGGGCAGCCCTGTACGCAAAAAAGCGCGGGCCGCGGCTTGAACCGTCGGACGGAAATCGTTGAGCGGAGTCGAACTCAAGGGCAGGATCAAAGCCCCATCGTTCGCACCCAGGTTCGGCGTCCGGCCCGAAGCGGGATCAATCATCGAGAACAGCCAATGCGCGGCACGCGTCAGTGCCTGCGTTGTCGCGTGCGGCCATTGCGGACTGAAGTCCGCGCTCCGGTCCGCGCTCCGAATCGCGTTCACCCACAACGCAACCTGCAGCATCACACGATGATAGTTGGTCGAATGCTGGATGTATTCGCCGTAGCCGCTGATCTGATTTTGGAACGACCAGTTGAGCCAGCGCCATCCGAGCGCGCGCCATTTCGATTCGTTGAAAAGGATTCCCGCGGTATAAAGCGCGGCGGCTTCGATGACGAGATGATTATTGTTTTGCGAACGCGCATAGATGAGGGTCGGTGGAATGCGGGATGCGTGATGGGCGATGGAAGTTATGAGCTGCGTGTTGCGTGTTGCGTGCTGCGTGTTGGCAAAGATATGCGCGCACCAAACTAACGCCATCATCCGAATCGCGACTTCCTGGCCGTTCATCCAATGTGGGCCAAGGTATGGAGGATTCGATTCGTTGAATGTTTCAAAATATTTCCAGAAGGCCCCGGCGTATTTTTCATCTTGAGTGATGTGATAGGCGCGACCCAACGTGAAAGCCCAACCGAAGCGAGCAGGTTCCCATGCAAACTTAATATCGTTATGAGGAAAGAGGAAAGAAGAAAGAAGCGAGTGATTTGTTTCGTATTCCGTCCAATGACGAAGAGGCTGATCGAACGTCAATTGAAGCGGAACAGATTCGCCGCCGAACATGCGGAACTTTCCATTGATGATCTCATCCGCTTCTTTAATGAGCGCGGCTTTACCATCGTCGCCGAAGGTTTGGAAGAGGTGATTACGATCAGGTAAAGAGAATAGCAAAGCGATATTCGATGATTCGATATTCGAATTTCGATTATCGTGTATCGTCCTTCGATAATATCCCGTCCACAATCCAAATTTGTATAACGCGTTCAACGCCAGTGGTTCAATGCCAAGCTGGAAAAGAAATTTAAGAGCAATGTTGAAACGCGAGAGACGAGGCACAGATAATTCCTGTTATTTAAATGTCTCAACCAACTTTCTAAGAATCGGTTTGAGAGGCGGACTAATTTGTTCTGGCAAACTCGAAAGTTCAAAATATCGAAACTTCCTGTGTTCCCCATCTTTCAATTTTATTTCGCCGCGCATGTCATGAGTCAGATAAACGACAGAGACATTATAGACTTCATCGCCATTGGGATAACGATAATAAAGTTCTGGTCCAGAAAACATTCCGAACAAAGCCATCGCGCCAACTTCAAGTCCTGTTTCTTCGAGGGTTTCTCGCTTGGCGGTTTCTTCAAAAGTCTCACCTAATTCCATCGCGCCGCCAGGGACGCCCCAAGCGCTATTGTCGGAGCGCTTCAACATCAGCAATCGGTTTTTGGAATCTAAGATGAGGACAGTCGCTCCAACCATCAAGAGCGGTTTATGGCCGACATATTTTCGTAGCCCTTTGATGTATTCCATAAAGGATTATTGAATATCAATTGCATTCCTGCTTCGCAGCGACTCCACCGCCGCGAACGTCGCCTTTGTCACGCCGATCAGTTGCTCATAAGGAATTGGCGGCTGGCTGCCTTCGCGGATGGCTTTGGCAAAGGCGAGCATTTCATTCTTCCAGCCTTTATCCTGCGCGCCTCTTATTTCTTTCTTCTTTCCATCTTCTATCAATTCCAACGCACGGAAATCATCCAGCACCGCGATCTTGCCGCCGCAAAAAACTTCGACGCGCTCCTTTGGGAAAGACTTGTCGCCGTTGGCGAGATAGTCCACAACGCCCATCGAGCCGTCGGGGAATGTGAAGGTCATCGAGACATTGTCTTCGCGATATTTGCCGTTATCAGGCAACGCATGAGCCGTCACGCTGACAGGCGGCGCACCGACGAGAAATGTAATGAAATCAATGAAGTGACAGGCTTCGCCGATGATTCGTCCGCCGCCCTGCTCGGGGTTTTGAGTCCAGTGATTCAAGGGAATGTAACCAGCGTTGACACGGTAATGCGCGTAAAGTGGTTCTTTGCGATCCTGGTAAAAAGTAGAAAGTAGTTGAGCAAGCGGAGCAAACCTGCGATTAAAACCAACCGTTAGCAAACAGTTTTCATTTTTCACTAACTGCTTACTGATCGCTGATAACTGATCACTGTTGATCGCCAGCGGTTTTTCAACGAAAACGTGCTTTCCTGCCTTCAAGGCTTTGATAACCAAATCCGCGTGCGTGTCGTGACGAGTTAGAATGGCAGCGGTGTTGATGTTCGGATCATTGATGATTTCGTCGTCGGATGAAGTAGCATACGCAAAGCCAAATTTCTTTGCGGAATGCTGCGCGTGGAGTCCGCCGGAAGAGGCGATACCAACCAATTCAATATCTTCGATGTCTTTGATGGCTGGCAATAAAGTCGCATTGGCGTAAAGTCCAGCACCGAGGACACCGAGTTTGCAGGTTGCAGGTTTGAACGTTGGCACGTTGAACCTGACAACCTTTGAACTTTCCAGCTTTCCAACTGATTCAGAATAAGCCAGCAAGACGCCAAGAAACGGTTCTTTCTTCTTTCCAGTAATTATTTCATACGCAGTCGCGGCTTGATCTATCGGAAAGCGATGCGTGATGAGCGGCTCGACTTTCAGCTTGCCATCCGACATCAGTTCAACAACGGATTCGATGTTGCGGCCTTCCGTCCAGCGCACGTAGCCGAGGGGATAATCGTTGCCGCTTTCTTCATAACTTGAGTCGTAACGACCGGGTCCATACGAACGCGAGTTGATGAAGGACAATTCTTTTTCGTAATAAATCTTGCGCGGAATGTTGAGTCCAACTGCGCCGGTGGCGACGATGCGCGCACGGTCACGCGCGATGACTGCTGCGAGTTCAACCGGATCGTTGGATGAAGTATCAGCGCAGATGAGAACAACGTCGAAGCCGCGGTTGGCGGTGAAAGCCGCAGACGAGTCAACGGCCTTTGAGCGGCGGACTGCTTCAAGCCCGCGCTGAGCGCTGTCGAAGCGTCCAAGTGACGAAGCGAGGGCAACGCGCTTCGGGTCAATGTCAATGCCCAGAACGCTGCATCCCGCCGCGGACGCGATCTGAATCGCCAACAATCCCAATAAACCCAAACCAACGATAGCAACGCGCTCGCCCACTTGCGGCTCGGCGAGTCGAAATCCGTGCATGGCAATCGCGCCGAGCGTGGCGAAGGCTGCAGATTCAAAGTCAACATTTTTTGGAAGCGGCGTCAAAAGATTGCGCGGCACAACCGCATATTCCGCGTGAACCGCATAGCCGCCGCCCGCGCACGCCACACGCTGCCCAACCTTGAAGCCGGACATATTCGCGCCGAGCGTCGCGATCGTCCCCGCCGAGGAATAACCGAGCGCCATCGGCTGGTCGAGGCGATTGAACGCGGCTTGAACCGTTGGCGCAATTCCTTCGCGGCGCGCTTTATCGAGGACCTGCTTTACGAGATCGGGGCGTGAGCGCGCTTTGCCAACCAAACTTTTTTCCGCGAACTCGACGACCATCCGCTCGGTTCCCGCGGACACGAGGCTGGCCGCCGTTTTGACGAGCGCCATCCCCGTCCGCGGCGTTGGGATCGGAACATCCTCGACGACTGTTTTGCCATTTTTCATGTTTTGAAGAAGCTGTTTCATGTGTCAGAGAGTAGAGAGGATAATTAGAGAGCAGTGTTTTCGAGGTCAGTGGAATCTTCTAAAGACTCGACAATGTAAGGCAATGGATCGTCGTGAACAGAATAATTGGATCCAGGTTCATTAGCGCCTTGTTTGCTTTTCTTGAGATATGTAATATAGCCATTGAGCATTTTATCTATTTCTTCGCCTTCCGATTCAAATTGCTTATAAATAGCGTCGGGAATGAATTTCGCTTCAAACGCAAAAACCAAATGGCTCAAAGTTTCTTCGAACGAGCCGCGAGCCAGATAACAAAACCGAACATTATCTTGAAAATAAAATCGTCCATACCCTTCCGCAATATTAGCTGAGATGCTGAGAGAAGAGCGCCTACGTTGGGAGGCCAAATTCCACTTTTCTTCAGGAGGCAATGAAGGCAGGATTTTCTCATAAATTTGCAGAGCAAAATCCTTCGCTCGAACCCATACGTTCAATCTTTTTAGCCCATCTATACTCATCGGAACTCCAACTGATCTCTATTCTCTTCTCTCTATTTATCTGCCCGCAAAAGAGTATACCCTACTTACCAGTGATATAATCCGCAAGGTTTTATTCCATTTTGGGAGACTCCAGTGTCCGATCTACGCGTTCAGAAATTCGCAAAAATCCTGGTGGAACATTCCACCCGCGTCGCTCCCGGCGACCGCATCTTGATCGAGGCAACGACCGCCGCCGAGCCGCTTATCCGTGAACTCTACATCCAGATTTTGGAAAAGGGCGGGATACCGCATCCGATGATTGCCCTGCCGGGCATGATGCCGTTCAGCCAGGACGAGATGTATCTCACCTACGCCAAAGATACGCAGCTCGATTTCGTGCCGACTTTCTATAAACTGGCCTACGACCAGTTCGAGGGACGCATCCGCGTCCATTCCGCGACGAATACACGCGGGACGACAAACATTGACTCGGCGAAGGCCCAGCGGCGCGGCAAAGCGCTCGGTTCCATCACCGAGTCCCAAATGCGGCGCGGTGCGGAGGGCAAATTCAAGTGGGTCACCACGCTCTACCCCACCGACGGTTATGCCCAGGACGCGGGCATGAGTCTGAAAGAATATGAGGATTTCGTCTTCGGCGCGGTACACGCGCAGGAGGCCGATCCGATTGCGTATTGGAACAGCACGGCGGCTTCGCAGCAAAAGGCGATTGATTTTCTTTCGACAAAAAGCCAGGTCGTTCTGCGCGGCCCCAACGTGGATTTGACTCTTTCCATCAAGGGCCGCAAATTTATGAATTCCATCGGCGTGTTCAACATGCCGGACGGCGAAATCTATACCGGCCCGGTGGAGGAATCTGTCAACGGTTGGGTGAAGTTCACATATCCCGCGATCTATGGCGGCGTGGCCGTCGAAGGCGCGGAGCTGACCTTCAGCAATGGACGCGTCAGCCAGGCGAAAGCGGAGAAGAACGAATCCTATTTGCTCAAGATGCTCGAAACCGACGCAGGCTCGCGTTATCTTGGTGAGTTCGCCATCGGCACCAACTTCGATATCAATCGCTTCACTGGTAATATTCTCTTCGATGAAAAGATTGGCGGCTCCTTCCACATGGCGCTCGGCGCGGGCTACCCTGAAACCGGGTCAAAGAATCACAGCGCCATTCACTGGGACATGATCTGCGACATGCGAAAAGACGCAGAGATCACAGCCGACGGCCAGCTTTTCTACAAGAACGGGCAATTCGTTTTCAAGAGTTAGTTCAAACAATATCTTCGCCAATGCGGTATCGGGAGCGGCGAACGTAGGGACAATTTGCCAAATTGTCCCGCAAATGGCGAAGGTATTGTCAAAGTTCAAGGTTTAAAAGTTTGAAGGTTGAGAGCCGCTTGATGCGTTCTCAACCTTCTTCGTTTAACTTTCCAACCTGACAACGATCTATAAAATTACGCGCGCCAATATCCGCGCCGGATCGGTCGGACATCTTCCGAGGTCATGAACGCGTGCTCATCTGTTTGATGGACAATTTCCTCGGCATGAGCCACATCTTTTCGCAAAACGCTGACACTCAAAAGATGCACCATGCCATCCTTGCCGCGCGCCGGAATTTCCGTTACCGCGAAACCTGCTTCGCGCAAAGCCTGCGCCAGCGCCACGCC
>JAJYOO010000051.1 GCA_021796155.1 Chloroflexota bacterium | reverse complement strand
GCCGAGTCAATACATGCCGCAGCAGCCGCCCGGATTCCAGCCGTGGTCCTTTTGGCAATATTCATCGAAGGGACAAATGTCTGGTTTCGGCCCCGGCCAATTATTGGATTTCGATTATTTCAACGGTACGATGGATGACCTTAACAAATTTGCCACGGGTTCGACTTCTTCGACTCCGCCCGCGGCGACAACGTATACGGTTCAACCCGGCGATACGCTTGCTTCCATCGCGCAAAAATTGAATGTGGATTTGGCTCAACTGACGAACCTGAATAATGCCGTGCTGATTCAGCCGGGTGAAGTCTTGCAGGTTCCCGCGTCCGCTTCAACGTCTGGGCCGAGCGGCGGGGGAACTCCGCAACCACCACAGCCGCGCGCGATGTACACCGTCAAGGCTGGCGATACGCTTTATGCCATCGCCGTCAAATACGGGACGACTGTCCAGGCTATTGCGGCGGCGAACAATATTTCAAATCCGAATCTGATTTCAGTCGGGCAAGTGTTGAAGATACCATAGACGAAAAACTTCCGAAGTCATCAAGACTCCGGAAGTTTTTATTTAATTATTAATTGATGTCATTGCGAGACCCGCGGAGCGGATCGTGGCAATCTCAAATAACGTTCAAATAATCAATTGCACGAAAACGCGAGATTGCCACGCCGCAAAGAACGCGGCTCGCAATGACATGTATGTAATTTATGGCATAAGTTGCAAATGCCCTTCGGTGGATGCGATCACAGCCTGCTGATCCCACAACATCGAATAATATTTGATATTGACCCACATCGGAACCATATCAGCATAATGCGGATTATACGCGTGGCCGGACTCTCCGGTGGTGTGGACGGTGACCGAATTATTCAAGTTGCTCATGTCCACGATCATACGCATGGATGGCAGCCAGTTGGTTTGGTAACCGTCAATCACAGACCAACCGGTTGCGTCCACAACCGCTTCGCTGCCTCCGACTGGATACGGGCCGCGGTTGAACAAGCCTTCGATCAAGCCGACGCCGGATGTGCCGAGCGTCTGATTCTGGAATGTGGCCGCGTGCATGTCGCCCCAATTCCACTTTGACATGTCGTTGCCGAATCGTCCTTCAAGTTCGCTGACGGCGTCCGTCAGCGATTTCTTCAAAATGTCGTCGCGTGTTTCAACAACGTTCTTTGTTGTCTTGTCATCCCAGAACGGATCGTTTGGATTCTTTACCAGATTGCTTATGACTTCATTCCAGCGTGAGCCGCCATCGGGCCAGTAGGCTTTCGGCATGTCATCATCGAATGTGTTTTGCAAAAGATGACGCCAGAATGATTCGAAAATCGCCGCAGGTGCAGAATTGGCTGTCGTCTGCCCATCCCATTTCGTGAGTAGATTGAGAGCCGCCGCGTCATTCCCAGTAAACTGGCTGCTCAAATTTTGCAAAAGCGGCACGAGCGTCGCGGCGTTAGCATCGTACTTATCGCCTTCCATTTTTTGGATGTACGAAATATCAATCTTGCCCGGCGCATTTTGGATCATGTCCACGATGCGGTTGGCGCGGTAGCCATAATCCCAATCGGTCGTGATCAAATATTTATAATTTTGTGGCGAGACAACTTCGTTGTTAGCGGTCACGATGTAGCCATCCGACGGGTTGAATGTGTATGGCAATTGATCGAATGGAATAAAGCCAGTCCAATCATATTGACCGGTCCAACCGGGAACGGGGAAGCGGCCATCGCCGCTTTTGCGGATTGGAATATCACCCGGCATTTGATAACCGATGTTACCTTGCGTATCGGCATAAACCAGGTTCTGTGCGGGGACGTGGAAACTTTGCGCGGCCGCGCGGAACTGATCCCAGTTTTGGGCTTTGTTGAATCCCCAAATCGCTTCGAATGGGCTGGACGGTTTGAGCGCCGTCCATGCCAGCGCGATGACATAATTACTTGGCAATGGCACGCCGGATTTATCTTTGAACGGGATGAAATCTGGAGCGTTATTTTTGTTGACATCTTCCAGCGGGCCGTACGTATCCGAGATGACCGGGCCATGCTTTGTCGAACGGACAGTGATTGTTACCGGACTGCCACCAGATACATTGATGGTTTCGGTGCGCGTGTCGAAGTTGAGCCACTGCCCGTTATATTCGTATTGATTTGGATTATCGGGATTTACTTTTTCGATAAACAAATCCATCACGTCCGGGCCGGTATTGGTGAAGCCCCAGGCAATATTGTCGTTATGTCCGATGATGACGCCCGGCACGCCCGCAAACGAAAAGCCTGCCACTTCATACGGACATTGATCACTCTTCGGCATACAGTGCATGTCAATCTGATACCAGATGGATGGCATTTGGATTCCGAGATGCGGATCGTTGGCGAGCAAAGGCTGTCCCGTTGCGGTCAGTTTGCCGGAGATGACCCAGGAGTTGGAACCAATTCCATCACCGTGCGGACCCAGCGCGGTGTCCAGTAAAGAAGCGTTCTGTTGAAGCGCGGACAAAACACTCGATGGCAGATTCATCGTCGCTTGTTCCGGCGTCACATTTGCTGAAGGTCCGCTCCCGATTTGGTTGACGATGATCGGATGATCCGATGGATACGGCGGATAGAGTTCATCAACTTGCTGCGGCGTCAGTGTTTTGAGCAAAACCGCGCGCTGGATTTCTTCATCCAGGTTGCCGCGCAAATCCCAAGCCATCGCTTTGCCCCACGTGAGACTGTTGATCGGAGTCCACGGCGCGATCTTGTAATCAGGGCTGAGCAAACCCAACACGGCATATTCAAGGCTGACAGCAGTTCCGCTGTGATCTTTGAGATATGCGTTGACGCCATCTGTGTATGCGGTCAGGATGGCTTTTGACTCTGGTCCCATGCCGTCCCATTCGGCTTGCGCGACTTCACGCCAGCCGAGCGTGCGTAGAAACGCGTCGGTCGAGACCTGACCGGAGCCGAACATCTCGGAGAGCGTGCCGGAGCCGATATGACGCCACGCGTCCATTTGCCAAAAGCGATCCTGCGCGTGGACGTAGCCTTGCGCGAAAAATAGATCGTGCAACGTCGTGGCGTAAATGTGCGGGATGCCCATCTTGTCGCGATAGATGTCCGCTGTGCCATCGAGTCCCTGCAAATGAATCACGCCGGAAATCTGCGGGAACGATTGCGGTGCGACTTTGGTGGGGAGGTAGCTTTTGAAATAGTACAAACCGCCTGCAACGAGCAACAGAGCGATGATGACCACCCCGATCAACAACCTGCACAGAATCCTTCCAAGTTTCTTCATGAATCCTCCAAGGCGAAAATTTTGCAGATTATACAACTGATGGATAAAAAGAAAAGAGACGTTGGGGCTAATGTCTTCTTTATGAAAGATAGAATTGATCTACATCTTACATTACTCGCCTACATATAAATAAAGCCAAAAGAAATTTTGCCGGACAACCATGAAAAACTCTATCATATTATGCAAAGCGCACTGAGATGGCGATTTGAACCATGCAGAGGATAATAATAGTTGCCAACCCTGATATTGATCAAGATTCTGCCATGAGACATTCTCTCCTCCAACGATAAATTTGTATGATTATGTAGGGAATTTTATACGTAGATCATGCCTAAAACATGAGTTACATCCTAATGAATTGGGGGAAAAATCGGTAAAATCAAATCAATGAGGGCTAAGAGGGATTTGTCGCACGACGACTGGGGACTGCTGATTTTTAGCTTGACATTTTTCCTTGCAGTGCTTTTGCGTATCTTTCCCGGATTTATAACCAGCTTTCCAATCAATGACGGTGGCATGTTCTATGTAATGGCGCGTGACTTGCGCGCGAACGGTTTTCTTATCCCAGCCTTTACCACCTACAACAATTATGAAATTCCTTTTGCATATCCGCCGCTGGGGTTTTATGTCAAAGCCGTTTTGAACATGCTTGGAATTTCGGAAATCGCAATTGTCCATTGGCTGCCGATATGCATGAGCTGCATATCCGTCATTGTGTTCTATTTCTTGGCGAATGCTATTCTCAAAGATAAACCACGTGCTGCTGTCGCGACGCTGATCTTTGCTTTGACCCCGGGCGGCTACGACATGCAAATCATGGGCGGCGGACTAACGCGTTCCTTCGGCGTATTCTTCTTCACTCTGGCAGTCTACGCGGTTTATCAGCTCTTTCAAATCTCTTCGTGGAAACACGTTGTTCTTGCAAGCCTATTCTGTTCGCTTGCTGTGCTGAGTCATCCTGAAATTGTCGTTGCCACCGCGACGGGTTGCTCGCTACTATGGATTTTCTACGGACGAACATGGAGGAAGACTTTCCACGCGATACTGGTTGCCGCTTCTACTCTTGTTCTGACCGCGCCCTGGTGGGGAAGTGTCATGGCTCAACATGGGCTTGCACCTTTTTTGTCCGCGTTGAACACGGGCGCATATGGTGGTTCGCCATTTATTGCGTTGTATGGAGATTTTTTGGCCCCGGCTTCCTTGTTTACATTGTTCGGCCTGCTTCGGATAGTCGGAATCATTTGGTGTTTGTGGAAACGACAGTATTTTCTAATTGCTTGGGCGGTGATGCCATATTTTGTTGAGCCGCGCAGCGCGTCTGGCATTGCAGCAACGCCCTCCGCCATGTTGATGGCTTTATGTATCGCCGATGTTCTACCCGTGTTGTTCGAATGGATTTGTAAGCGTCTAAAGCGGGCAACAATTCCGCGGGATTTTACTCAATACCCATGGCTGAATATGATTTTGCTAATTTTGATGTTTTATTTCTTTCTAGTGAATGCCTTGCATGATTTTTCCTTGGCGAATACTACACTCAAACAGCCTGACGTGTTCATCTTAATGGATTGGGTAAAGCGGAACACGCCGCCTTACAGCCAGTTTGTGATCCTGACTGGAAATACCGGTGTCGCCACCGATCCGATACAGGAATGGTTTCCGGCCTTCACGGCGCGTCGAAGCCAAACCACATCCCAAGGCCTAGAATGGAAGCTTGGAACTGGCTTTTTTACACTCATTAATCAATTGATTACTCTACAAAGATGCGGTGATATTGCCTGCGTAGAAAATTGGTCCACTCAGACTGGATTGGACTATACGGATCTTATCGTCGAGCAAAACAGTGCAACGCAAAGTCTCATCGCTTCATTGAATCGAGACACGAGTTATAGCGCGATCTATCAGAACACAAGATATTTGGTTTATCAGAAGTAGCGTTGGTGCATCGCCGGCGTGATTACCATTGCACCTATTTCACCACTCCCAATAACCTCGGGAACCAATACCACAGCAAATCCGCGGCAGGCTTGCCATGCACGGACGCGGATTTATCTTGCAGCGCGGCGGGCGGATAAAAGCCGCGGCTGACGACGCCTCCGACCCACGGGCGTATGTTGATGACGTTGAACATCGCTTCGTATAAATCGGATTGTCCCTGCAAATCAATGGATGCAGATGGAGGATTATTTGGCTGGTTCAATGCCGTCCAATCGAAGCAACCACCATTGCCGTCGCTGATGCAGTTGGTTGTGACTCCGCTTGCGGATGGGTACGATAAAGCCAGGATGACTGATTTGTTGAGATTGGATATGAATGGCTCAACATCATTATCGAGCAATTGACCGGCGTGATTCGCCATGTCCGTTTTGGTCGCGCCGGGTTGGGTCGCCAGGCCGGTGTTCCACAACAAGTAAATCCCATCCACGGATTTCAAAAAGTTGTATGCGGTTGGAGATTTTCCGGGAGCGTAAGACATGGCCCACAAAAGGTTGCCGCTGTAATGCTGTCGCACTTCGGTGATGATGGCTTGCCAGCGTGCGTCTGCGTCCGCGGGCACGCCGGATGGGGAACCGTCGCTCAATGTGCCGTTGGGCATGGCGGGATCAATCCAGCCACCGCCGCCGAGAATCAAAGCCTGCGATCCGCTTTGTGTGGCGAGGTCAGCGTAATTGATCGCGAAAGCGCGGTAATAGTCAAACCAGCTCTGCCACCAATTTGCATCGCGCGGTGCATTCTTCCAGAAGTCTTCAATGTTCATGGCAAAACGCGGGATTGGGAAGATGCCAACGTTCATGTTTGATGCGCGTGCCTGTGCGATCATGATTGCAGAGTCGAGCCAGAACGGATCGTCACCGGGGACCATGCCAAATGCCAATGGCATGCTGCGGCTGTATGTCCAACTGGGAGTATAGATCAGCCAATTCGCGCCGATTGCCTTGACGCTTTGGATCGTCTGCAGGTTGTAGTAAGGCCAATTAGGTTGATAAGCTGGCTGAAGCTCGACGCCGCTCACAAATCCGGTTGGACGCGCTGTGATCGTCGCACCCGTCAGCGTGGATGGCTGTGTGTTGTTGAGCCACATCCATCCAGTTACTGTATCCTGAATATCCTGCGGCGCAAGACTTGTCGCAACCTGCCGGCCGGTTGCGTTTACCCCAGCCGTCGCGACATCGTCGGCACTTCCACATTGTCCATCGCGACAATAGCGATAATGAAATGTGCCCAGCATGTTGAGCGGACCGTAAAGTTTGTAAATCCATTTGTTGTTGCCAACCGGCCACATCGGGAGCGGCTCAGTCCAGCCATATGGATTGAATTGAATGTAGATGATGTCATTGACCGGCGTTGTGGATGGGACAGTGACTTCGAATAATATCGGGGACGAGTTGCCGGCTTGCCACGTTTCAACCGAATCCTGCACGACAACATCCTGCGGCGGCACGATCATCTCACGCAGAACGAAGGAACCATCGGCGTGATGCTCAGCGTTCCAAAATCCATCGCCGAGTGTGTATTTGTATTGAACATACGCGCCCACGGGCAGACTGATCGTTGCGGTGTAATGGCCGTCAGGCTGGAGAGTCATGACCGGCATTCGATCCGCGATGGTGCTTAATCCGCCTTTGAGACTGGCAAATGTATTGCCAAGCTCAAGCAGATTCCCCGCGATGCGAATTGGCGCGCCGCGAACATCGTTCGGCGCGGTGACGTCGAACGTCACATGCACGAGCGGCGCAGGTTTCACTTTGATATCCACCGCGGTGGTCAGGTTTGTGGCGATGGTCGCGCCTTGTTCAAACGTGCTGTATGAACCGTCGAGCGCGTACGCGACCAGTGTATGTGTGCCAATCGGAAGCGCATCCAATTCAAAACGTCCGGCAGAATCGGTGAAGACTTGTTCGCCGCCAGCGTTAACAAGAATATTTGGGATCGGCGCGCCCGTATCGGAGTTCGAGACGCGGCCCTGAATGCTTCCGGTCGGCGGATTATATGTCTTATCGCTCCAACCGGCGATGATGTCGCGCAAATCACCTTGCCCAGCGACAAAATACATGCGATAACGGATCGGGTTGCCAAGTGCGGTATCTTCCAGAATCTGATTCCCATTGCTGATGCGGACGTAACGATATTTGACAATCGCGTTGTAAGGTACAGCCAACGTCGCGGTGTATGTCAAATTATCCTTGGCTTGCATCGGATACATCTGCGGATTGAGCGCAAGCCCGGTGACTTCGTCCACCACGCTCAAGGCGAGACTCTCTCCGCCGGTGAGCGGTTCAGGCAGAATGGCAGTGAAGACCGTTTGAGCGCGCGGTAATTGTGTTGGCGTCGGTGTAACTTGCACGGGCGCTTGTGTTGAACCGAGCGGAATATTTGGAAGTTGGATCAGTGAGAATGTGCAGGATAAGGTGGTTGCCGTCAGAATGGACAGGAAAATGAAAACCACCCTTCTAGTTTTCCAATTCATTTAGCGGCCTCCTGTGCCGGTTGTTGTTCGACCGGTCTTTTTCGTTCGCGATACGCGAAGAAACTAAATCCGATGCCGAGGAAGTATAAGCCAATCATCGGCAGCATGACCAGACTCATGTTGAGTGGGTCCACGGTGGGTGTGACGGCGGCGGCAATGACAGCTATGATTACAACGGCGATGCGCCAGTTCCGCAACAACGGCTGAGGCTTTACGAATCCTAATGCGGTGAGCAGGTAAATGAACAACGGAAATTCAAAAGCCACGCCGATCCAAAACATCAATCCGGTGACAAATGAAAAATATGACTCGGGACGCAATTGCGCCTGAATACCGAGAATGCCCAACAAAAATGGAAGTGCGCTCGGCAGGATGATGAAATATGTAAAAGCCATTCCGCCCACGAAGAAAATAACGGCCAGCGGAATCCCGATCAATCCATACATGCGTTCGCGCGGTCGCAAACCCGGCGCGATGAAGAGCCATAATTCAAAAACCACATAAGGCAATGCGATGGCGATCCCGCCCAATAACGAGACTTTCATATACACCGAAATTGATTCGGTAACTTCGATGGCCCTGAGCGAACCCACTCCATGGATTGGGATGGCGAGGAAATCCACGATCTTCGGCGTAAAGTATAAGGTGATACCCACGCCGACGGCAATCGCGATCATCGCGCGTAAAAGGTGCGCACGGAAAATCTCGATCTGTCCCCAGAACATATTGCGGGCTTGTTCATCCCGGACCAAGTCCGAGATCACTTCGCCAAGCGGATGCTCCTCCGGTTCCGTAGTTAGAAAGGTACGCATTGAACGGAAGCCGCGCACTGGCAATGTGATGATCCACCAAATGGCGCGGAATGGAAACGTGATGATGAGCCAGAGCGTTCGGAAAAATCTACGCATTGTTGTCTTTGTCTGTGGGCGGCGTGGATGGCGGCGGAGGCGAAGGCAGAATCACATTTTGCGGGGCGGAGGAATCCGCCGGTTTGGACGGGTCGCCGGTTGCCGGCAGCGATATACGCGTGCTGTCACGCACGGCATCCGCCGTTTGTTTCAGATCACCTTTAATTTCGTTGCCAACATTTTTCAATTCGTCGAATTGGGCTTCGCGCATTAAACGGTTGGGCAAAGTCTGAATCTCCCGCGACGTTTGCTGGAAAATTTTCCAGCCATCAGACGTCACGACCTTACGCAACCATGTGCCGATCATGCGTCCGGCCTTTTGCATATCTTTTGGTCCAAGCAGAATCAATGCAATGATAAGGATGAGCACCAATTCTTCGGGACCAATACCAAGAATTTCCATACTGTTAACCTTTAGACTGTAAAGACTGTGAATCAGCGATGGATGAACTCATGTTCTTAAGCCGCTGCTCGATTTCATGCTGGTGTTCGGCGAGACTTCCCAGCACGCCGTTGACGAAACGCGGCGCGCTGTCGGAGCCGTAAAGTTTTGCCAGTTCCACCGCTTCGTTGATCGCGACTTTGACCGGAGTCTGACCATTGGCCGCGAATTCCCAACAGGCCATCCGCAGGATGTTGCGGTCAATTGCCGCAATTTGATCGAGCGGCCATTCGGGCGCATATTGGGCAATAATTTGATCGAGTTCATGAGCAAGGGGGAGGACACCAAAAATGATCTGGCGGGCAAATTCGGCCAGCTCGTCTGATAGCGGTTCTTCCTCCAGCCGTTCTCTTAATACTTCGGCAGGAGGATGATTTGCTATATCAATTTCGTAAAGTGCTTGCAGGGCCAAGCCGCGCGCCCTGGTTCGTGACTTCATAAGATGTTAGGCCTCGTTCGCCTCGTAATCAATGTCTTCAATGTGTATGTCTACTTGAGCGACATCCATGCCAACCATTTCCTGAATGGCACGCGCAACCTGCTGCTGGACGTTGCGTCCGACTTCGCGGATGTTGACATCTTCTTTTACGATGAGATAAATATCGGCGGTCACAGTATTTTCGTGCTGGATGATTCGCACGCCTTCATCCGCTCCGTGACGGAAAAGCCGATTCACGCCGCCAGTGACCGGCGCCATGGCTTTGACTCCGGGCACGCCCAACGCGGCCATGCGCGCGATGGTGGTCAGCACTTCGGGAGAGACCGTGGTTTTGCCCGGCGGGCGATTGTAGTCATCTGACATTCTTTCTCCTTACATCATCGCCATGCCGCCATCCACGCCAAGCACCTGACCCGTGATATACGCAGCCTGGTCTGAAGCGAGGAAGGCCGCGGCATAAGCGACTTCTTCCGGTTTGCCTTTGCGTCCGAGCGGAACCATTTTCAACATGGCTTCCAACGTTTCGGGCGACATGGCATCTAAAATTTCTGTATCTACAAATCCCGGCGCGATGGCATTGACCGTGATATTACGTGATGAAACTTCACGCGCTAGTGATTTGGTGAATCCGATCTGTCCAGCCTTCGATGCAGAATAATTCGTTTGTCCGGGATTTCCCATTTGTCCCGCGACGGATGCGATGTTGATAATCCGTCCGTAGCGTTTTCGCATCATGTGTTTGACGGCGGCCTTCGAGCAATTGAATGTACTCTTTAAATTTGTAGCCAGCACCGAGTCCCAATCTTCTTCAGACATCATCATGATGAGCGTATCGCGTGTGATGCCCGCGTTGTTGACAAGAATGTGCAGATCGCCGAATGTATCCACCGCAAATTTGACAAGACTCTGCGCCTGTGAAAAATTTGAAACATCAGCTTGGAAGATGGCAGCTTTACCGCCCACTGCTTTGATCTCAACCGACAACGCTTCGGCGGCCTCGGCAGATTTGTTGTAGTTGATAACCACTGCCGCGCCGAGGCGGGCGAATTTGAGGGCG
>JAJYOO010000050.1 GCA_021796155.1 Chloroflexota bacterium | reverse complement strand
GCGGTCGGCCTCGAATCGGGACGCGTGCAATTCCACAAGACGAATTTCAGCATCGCGGATTTGCTTTTTGAATGCAAAGACATTATGAATTCCAAGGCGGATGAGGAAAAAGTAAAAATCTGCATTGAGGCCCCAGACGGATTGCCCGACTTCGAGGCCGACCGCGATAAGATCAAACAAGTCATTTTGAATTTATTGAGCAATGGAATTAAATATAATCGTCCAAATGGTTCGGTCACGCTAGAGGCGGAAGCGAAAGAAGAAGAGTTTTGCATTTCTGTCGTGGATACCGGCCTGGGCGTGCCGGAAGAGGCGATGCCCCACCTGTTCGAAAAATTCTATCGCGTGCGCGAGACGGAAGGCAAAGCCATCGGCACCGGTCTTGGACTTTCTATCTGCAAACAAATTGTCCAAGGCCACGGCGGACGCGTGGAAGTCAAAAGCAAGCTCGGCGATGGAACATCATTTTGCGTGTTCCTGCCGAGATCAGGAAAGACAATGCCGCGAATGTAAACGACAAACTCCATTGTTCACCCCCAAATCTTCATAGATAGGAGTTAGACCAGTTGATCTCTTCGATTGAAAGAATATAGGATAAAGAGTTTGCAAAATCGTGCTCAAAACAATTTTCTTTTCCATATGGACATCAATCCTCGACGCTTGTCAAATCCATCTTATTTCCTGACTAATAATATTACCTCGCCCCTCTTCTTCCAAACTGACGCTCCAGCATATCCACAGACAGATGAATCATCGTCGGCCTGCCGTGCGGACAGGTGCGCGGCGAATCGCAATTTTCCAAATCAGTGAGCAAAGCACGCTGCTCATCGGGCGATAACGTCTGCCCGCCTTTGACGGCCATCCGCTTGCAAACGCGCGCCGCCAGTTTCTTTTCGATTTCATTTTGCAATGGCGCTTCATCTTCTTCAAAATCTTCGACGATGGCACGCAGCGCGGCGGATGGATCACTGCCCGCAAATAAAGTCGGCATGGCGCGCACGCGGAAAGAATTCGAGCCGAAGTCTTCCACGTCAAAACCAAAATGTGTCAAAATCGATAATTGTTCGTTCAGCAATTTCGCACTTGCGGGAGGCAGTTGCACAACGGCAGGCGTCAACAACGATTGCGATGGGATTTTTTTCATATCGTGTTGCGCCATCAATTTCTCGAACAAAACGCGCTCATGCGCGGCATGTTGGTCAATCAAATAAAGTCCGTCCGGGCCTTCAGCTACGAGATATGTCGAACCGATTTGGCCGATGAGGCGAAGCAATGGCACTTTGTTGGTAGTTGATGGTTGACGAGCGGCTGATGGCTGACTGTCGATGGCGGATGACCATTCACTATCTACTGACAACTGTCCACCGTTCACCGTCAACTGATCATCATGACCCAATGTCCAATCAATCCCAACCTGCTGTGATGATTCCGCACGCGAACCCCACAGCGCAGGTGCAACTGTTGGCACTGGCGCGTACGCTAAAAGTCCGCGGCGAATCGCACGCTGGACAAATCCAAAGATACGGTCTTGATTCCGGAATCGAACTTCGGCTTTCGCGGGATGAACGTTCACATCCACTTCTTCCGGCGCGATCTCGACGAACACCGCTCCCATCGGATAACGTCCGACCATCAACAGCGTGTGATACGCTTGAATGAACGCGGTTGTCAGCGGCGTATCCTGCACCCAGCGTCCATTGACAAAGAACGTGATGTCTTTGCGATTCGAACGCGTCAGCGCGGTGGGACTGATATAACCAGATAATTTAATTCCTTCTTCGTCGGAATTAATTTCCAATAATTGCTTCGCAATTTCCACGCCATACAACGCGGCTAAAATCGCGCGGCGGTCGCCATCGCCCGACGTTTGCAATGTGACGTTACTGCCTTCCGACAATTTGAATCTAACCTTCGGATACGCCAGCGCGTAACGAGTCAGCAACACGTCAATGGCGCGGCGTTCGGTGACATCCGTCTTCAAAAATTTCAAACGCGCCGGAACGTTGTAAAACAAATCTTCGACGCGCACGACGGTTCCGGTTGGGGCGCCAACCGCTTCGACTTTTCCTTCGCGTCCGCCCTCGACTTTGATAAGCGCGCCCGCTTTTGACTTCGCGACTTTCGATGTGATAATCATGCGCGAGACCGAACCAATCGAGGCCAATGCCTCGCCGCGAAATCCAAGTGTGGCGATGTGAAAAAGATCGTCCGCCTTTGATAACTTCGATGTCGCATGACGCGAAACAGCCAACGCCAATTCATCTGAAGCGATGCCGCCACCATCGTCCGCGACTTCGATGAGCTTGCGTCCGGCTTCGGCGATTGAAACCGTGATGCTTTTCGCGCCCGCATCCAACGCGTTTTCGACCAGTTCTTTCACCACCGAGGCGGGCCGCTCGATCACTTCACCGGCGGCAATTTGCGATGCAACTTCAGATGATAAAAGTCGAATGGGCATGGCTCGATTATAGCGGGAAAATATTTTTTAAACACAAAGTACACAAAGGGGCACGAAGGAAAAACTGACAAGATCGCGCTTGATCTTTTCCTTTGTGTACTTGGTGCCTTTTGTGTTTGGCTTTTCAGCCATCGAATCACGTATAATAACCAGATGCGTTTTACAACTATTTTCTTCGATCTCGATGATACGCTCTATCCCGCCTCGTGTGGTTTGTGGCCTACGCTCAAGGAGCGCATGAGCCGCTACATGATCGAGCGCATGAATATTCCCGAAGCAGATGTGCCGCGTCTGCGCGAAAAATTTTTCCTCGAATACGGCACGACACTGCGCGGACTTCAGGCTTCTTACAAAATGGATGTGCAGGATTATCTGGCGTATGTTCATAATGTGAATCTGGCGGACTACATTCACCCCAATCCGATTCAACAATCCGTGCTCGCTTCCCTCCGGACCCGGAACCTGATCTTCACCAATGCAGATGTTCCTCATGCCCACCGCGTTCTCCGCCAACTGCAAATCGAAGAATACTTCGCGGACATTATTGACGTCAACCGCATGGAACCTTACTGCAAGCCCAGCCCGGAAGCTTTTGAGATCGCGATGAAAGCCGCGGGCGAGGACGATCCGTCAAAGTGTGTGATGATTGACGACCTGCCGCGCACAACGCGCGCCGCGAAAGATTTGGGCTTGTACTCGCTTCTTTATGATGAATCCGCTTCGAGCGCCGTCCCGAACGTGTCGCAGGATGCAGACGCGGTGTTCGGCAATTGGCACGAACTGCCCGCTTTATTGAACGGAAGTCATCCATGAATTCGACGGCTGTTCTCATCATTGCGCTGATCCTTGCGCTTGTTATTATCGCGGGCAACACCATGATCGCGATTGCATTCCTGCGCGGGCGAAAAGATAATTTCAAAAACCTGAACATGCGTGACCAGGATTCCATGGACGAACTTCACCGCCGCGTCGAAGAGCTTTCCCACAAAAAAGACTGAGTTCCAAGATGTCACTCTGAGGGAGCGTTCTTTCGCGACCGAAGAGTTTCGTAGTTTGCGAACCTGAGACTCTTCGTTACGCTCAGAGTGACATAATTTCGGACCAATCTCCTACACAGTTTTTACAACACTTATACATCGGTTTCATTGTCCTTTAATGCCGGAATGGTATTCTGACCCAAGTTTTATAGTAACCCCAGGAGGCTTCCGTGAATAAAATTTTGAAAGGCATTCTTTTCGGCCTGATCGGGCTGGCATTATTGCTGGGTGGTTTCTCCGGCGGATTTATCGTTGGTCATGCGCTTCCCTTTGGCAACTTCAGTTTTTTGCCGAGCGTGCAAATTCCGGGAGTTCCACCAACGACATCGCCTGAGGCGCAGGCTGCCACACCACAAAACTTGCAAACGCTTTTCCAACCTTTCTGGGAGGCATGGACAATTATTCATCAGCAATATGTTGACCAGCCCGTTGACGATACCAAGTTGATGGAAGGCGCGATCAACGGCATGATGCAGTCGCTGGGCGATCCGCACAGCACGTATATGGATCCGCAAACATATCAGGATGCCAACGCACAGCTCGCCGGTTCATATGAAGGCATCGGCGCGTATGTGGACACGACCGGAAAATATTTAACGATCACGAGTCCAATCCCCGGCTCGCCCGCGGACAAAGCTGGCTTGCAAGCCGGTGACCAGATTGTCGCCATTGACCATCAGGACATGACCGGAATCAATCCGGAAGTTGTGCGGCAAAAAGTTCTCGGCCCGGCGGGGACAACGGTTCACCTGACCATCAAACGTCCGGGTGATGCGACACTACTGGAAATTGACATCGTTCGGGCGACAATCACAGTCCCAAGCGCGTCCGGCAAAATGCTGGATAACGGAATCGCCTACGTTCAAATCACGACGTTTGGCGACAACACGACCAAAGAGTTGACCGACACACTGAAGACGTTAATGGCGCAAAATCCGAAAGGTTTGATTCTCGATCTGCGCGATAACGGCGGCGGCTATTTGCAGACCGCAGTCGAAGTCGTGTCACAATTTCAGGATAATGGCGTTGTTCTTTATGAACAGTATGGCAATGGAACCAAGAAGCCATACAACGTCATCCCCGGCGGACTGGCGACAAAAATCCCGATGGTGGTTCTGATCAACGAAGGAACCGCTTCGGCTTCGGAAATTACAGCAGGCGCGCTACAGGATTACGGACGCGCCAAACTGGTCGGCGTTGTGTCGTACGGCAAGGGCTCCGTCCAGAATTGGGTTCCGCTTTCGAACAACCAAGGAGCGGTACGCATCACGATCGCACGCTGGCTGACTCCGCTTGGACGCCAGATTGACAGGAAAGGCCTGACGCCGGATGTCTACGTCCAGCGCACGCCAGCAGATCGCAAAGCTGGACTCGATCCGCAATTGGATGCAGCCGTACAAACATTGACGAATATGCTCAGTGGGCAGCCCATCCCAACTTCGATGCCGACGCCCACGCCAACGCCAATTCCGTAACGACTGAGGTGTCACTCTGAGCGGAGCGAAGAGTCTCCTGTTTCAAACAAGAACGCGATGCTTGCCAAAGGCGTGCTTCGCTGTTGTCGCCTCGTTCCTCAACATGACAAATTGATTGTAGGAGATACAAATGTTTTTCTTCGACCCAACTTATTTGTGCTTCATGATACCGGGCTTTCTGCTCGTGATGTTATCGTCATGGTATGTAAAGTCTGCTTATAACAAGTGGAGCCGCGTCCGCGTACGCAGCGGATTGACGGGAGCGCAAGCCGCTCAACGTCTCATCTCGAGCGGCGGATTATATGGTGTGCAAATCCAAGGCATCGGCGGAAATCTCACCGATAACTACGATCCGCGCACAAAGGTTTTGAACCTGTCGCAAGGCGTCGCAAACGTACCGTCGGTGGCGTCCGTCGCAGTTGCCGCGCATGAACTTGGTCACGCCATGCAGGATGCAGAAGATTACTTCCCGCTTCGCTTCCGCGCCGCGTTGGTCCCAGCGGTCAACATCGGCTCGTGGCTCGGATGGATCATGATCTTTGCGGGCTTGATCCTGCAAATGACGAATCTTGCGTGGATGGGTGTGCTGGTCTTTTCAGGTGGAACGCTTTTTGCGCTGGCAACGCTTCCCGTTGAATTGAACGCATCCGCGCGTGCCAAGCGCCTGCTTGCAGAAACAGGAATCGTCTCAGGCGAAGATGAACAGCGCGGCGTGAACAACGTGCTCAATGCCGCGGCATTCACTTATGTTGCCGGTTTGGCATCGGCCCTTTTGCAGTTGCTTTATTTTGTCAGTCTCGTCTCCGGCATGGGTGGGCGGCGGCGAGGTTAATCGTTTATGTAGACATTATTGCAATCCCTTCTCCTGAACGTCCAGGAGAAGGGATTTCGTTATAATTCATCCCGTATGAAAAAGCTTATCGTTGGAATCGTCTTGTGCCTGGGAGGGGCGTTAGTCGTTCTGGGCTTTTCAGAGATTGAAGATATTTTTGCCAGCCTTCAACATGCCAATCCGTGGTATTTGGCTGTTGCCATTCTTTTGCAGATTACCTGGTTTGTCATCCTTGGACTCACGTTTCAATCCATTTATCGTCTGCTCGGATTGGGCGAACATTTGCGCCGCCTCGCGCTGATCGCCGCCGCCAGCGGATTTGTCAATATTGTTACAGCCAGCGCGGGCTTTGGCGGACTTGCGCTCTTCGTCAGTGACGGAAAGAAGCGCGGACTCTCGCCCGGAAAGATCACGGTGGCAGGCGCTTTATATCTTTTGCTGGACGAAGCTGCATTTCTATGTGTTCTGGCAGTTGGCATCATGCTCCTGGTCAAACATAAAAACCTGAGCATCGAGGAAGTGATTGCGTCTATTATTCTTTTTGGACTCGCCTGTGTGATCGCGCTGCTGCTTTACTTGAGCTACCGTTCTTCCACTGCGCTTGGAAACCTGCTCGCAAAAATGGCCCGGATCGTAAACCGGATTCTCCGGCCATTCATTCATCGCGAATATTTAAGCGAAGATCGCGCCCATTCTTTCGCGGCAGAAATGGGCGAAGGGATCGGTTCCCTGCCGCGGAAGCCATACAGTCTCATCCTGCCCTTTTTGCTTTCGCTTGCGAACAAAACTCTCCTGATGGGAATCCTGACCGCCGCGTTTTTGTCTTTCAATATTCCGTTTACGACCGGCAAGATCATTGCCGGTTTTGCGATCTCATATTTATTTCTGATCGTCTCACCAACGCCATCCGGCCTTGGGGTTGTGGAAGGTGTCATGACGCTGGCGCTACATTCCCTGCGCATCAAACTGGAGGACGCGGCGGTGATCACGCTGGCTTATCGCGCCATCACATTCTGGCTTCCGCTACTCTTCGGCGCGCTGGCATTCCGTTTCCTTTATCTTGAGAAAAAGAAGAAATCCATTGAAGTCGAAAACAAGCTTCTAGCCAATTGATTTCACGAAGAGCCTGGAAACGTGGGCAAGGGGAATAATTGATAAATGCCACCCTCTTCACTTTCAAAAATCACGCGTACGTCCGCAATTGAACTCAACTGTTCGACCGGATAGAGAAAATCATACATATTCGGCTCGATCCAGATCAGGTAAACATCCTTGCCAGATGAGAACAATTGCTGTTTGTATTGATCGAGCGGTATCACTTCTTTCCCATAAGGCCCGGAATATTCACGCGGTGAGGAATAAACATCGTGCATGGTAAGGAAGGCAACTCCATCCGGGTAATTGCTAAACAATAAATAATTACCTCGCGGCAGGTTTTCATTCCAATATTGCAGGACGCTATTTTCATTCCATGCGCGCGTATTGAAAGCATTCTCGCCGGGAGCGCCGTCAGAAAGAGATTGAGCAATAACCGGAAATGTGTTGCGGATGAGTCCCAAAGAAAATAAGGCGAGCGCGCCGACACCGGCGGCTCGTTTCAATTGATGGGGAATCGGCCCTTCGTCCCGCGCGAAGCGAAGAAGAACATCCACAGACAATAACAAAAGCACAATAAGCGGAATATAAACCGGCAGGAGAAACCTTCCGATCAGTTTGTTGTAATACGTAATGGCAGCAGTACCGAACAAAGCAACGGAATAAAGAAGTCCGTACAAAAGAACCGGCGCTGAACGATTGAAAAATATACGATGGCGGTGGGCAAGAACAACGAGCGCAACAACCATCGCGATGATGACAATCCACAAAATGGAAATATAAAAAGGAAGCGACGTTTTGGATATTGGCTCTGGCAAAATCCAATCGAGGATGGATCGCGAGAACCAGGTGAAGTTATCTGCAAAGCTGATCGGTACGCGCCCCGGACCGTTCCGCATGAAGGTGAGATAAAGCCAAATCGAAGCGGGCAAAACTGAAAGTCCGAGAAGGAAGCTTCGCAAGATGCGAACGAATACGCGTCCGGATGTGTAAAAGAAAATGATGACAACACCCGTCGCGATCGCCGCGATCCCAAGATAGCGGTCGAGCATGGCAAGCATTCCAACAAATGACATCGCGAGCAGAATGCGCGGGCTTTGACTTTGCATGTAAAGCGAAACCAGCACGATAAAAATCATTACGAGCGATAAGTGCACATAATCCGAGCCGACCACCGAAAACGTGGTCAACACAACGATGCCAATGTCAGAAAGAATATTTCCAAGAAGCACAAACAAAAAGTTGTCGGGGAAAATCTTTAGGAAAAGAATTGACAGGCAATATGATGTGATTGCATAAGCGACAAAATGCAACACATTTGCCGAAACAAAAATATTGAGGCCCGTTATCAAATGAATGATCGCCAACAAAGTCGGATAAAGCGGCGGCCACAATAAGACATAACTGCCATCGAAAGAAACGGGCCCGTCTCCACGCGACAAGTTAAGTCCGGCAAAAAGATAATGAACAGAATCGGTTGAAATCCCCAAGCCGTACTTTGATATACTCAACCACAAGACCAATCCCCACAACGCGTGGAAAGCCATCAACAAGAACAACTTGCGCTTTTCCGTTAACTCCATCGCCAAAAATTTTATCATTCAAAATTATCCAATGTCACTCGACTCTCTTTTGCGACTCTGGCGCACCGACCCGGATACCGCTCCCAACTTTTCCATCTGGCGGACAACGCCCGCGCGTCCCGCGCAAACGCGTCCTTTCCCGGACGATCTGCCGGGCGCGCTTCGAGAGGCTTTATCCAGGCGTGGAATTGATTCACTTTACAGCCACCAGCTTGAAGCATGGACTCATCTCCGCGCGGGAAAGAACATTGTCCTGGCAACTGGCACTGCCAGTGGAAAGACATTGGCGTACAACTTACCAATCATTGCATCTTTGATGACCAATAAAGATGCACGCGCTTTATATCTTTTCCCAACTAAAGCGTTAGCGCAAGATCAATTGGCAACGTTGGCAGGTTTGAACATTGAAACGTTCAAACGTTCAAACTTTTCAACTGCAATATACGACGGCGATACTCCCCAATCCCAACGCTTGTTGATTCGCGTGAACGCGCGCATTATTCTTTCAAATCCCGATATGCTTCACACAGGGATTCTGCCTCATCACACCAACTGGGCGGACTTCTTTCGCAATCTGCGATTTGTTGTCATTGATGAAATGCACACGTATCGCGGTGTGTTTGGCTCACATATTGCCAACGTGATTCGACGTTTGAAACGCGTCGCAAAGTTTTATGGCGCAGCTCCGCAATTTATTCTCACATCCGCAACGATTGGCAATCCAAAAGAATTAGCTAAGCGATTGATGGAATCGCCGGTTGAGTTAATTGACAATGACGGTTCTTCGCGCGGCGAGCGTCACTTTTTGCTTTATAACCCGCCTGTTATTGATGAAGCCATCGGCTTGCGAAAAAGTTCTTTACTCGAAAGCGTGCGACTGACAAACGGCCTGCTTGCGAACAATGTTCAAAGCGTTGTGTTCGCGCGTTCGCGCAGGTCAGTAGAAATTGTCTTAACTTACTTACAAGACGACAATCGAAATTCGATAAACGAACCTCGGAGATCGAATCTCGAATCATCGAATATCGGCTCTCCGATACGCGGCTATCGTTCTGGTTACCTGCCAACCCAGCGCCGCGAAATCGAACAAGGCTTGCGCGACGGAAGTGTAAAAATTGTCGTCGCCACGAACGCCCTCGAATTGGGAATCGATATCGGTGGGCTGGGCGCGGCGGTGCTCGTCGGGTATCCGGGTTCCATCGCAAGCCTCACCCAGCAATCAGGCCGGGCGGGACGCGGCGAAGCGCCCGCACTGGCGATGATGATCGCATCGCCGAATCCGCTCGATCAATTCCTCGCGCATCATCCTGAATATTTCGTCGGTAAGTCACCCGAGCAGGCACTCATCAATCCCGATCATTTGCTCATCTTGTTAAATCATCTGCGTTGTGCGATGTTCGAGTTGCCATTTCAAAAAGGTGAAGGCTTTGGCTCTTTGCCCGCACAAACAGTCGAAGAATATCTTGAGTTTCTCACGTCGAACAACGAAGCGCATTTCTCCAACGAAAAATATTATTGGATGCAGGATCAATATCCCGCTGCGAATATTTCGCTTCGTTCGGCATCACCAGCAAATGTTGTTCTGCAAACTAGCGATGACCGTCCGCAAACCATTGGCGAGATTGATTTGGCGAGCGCATATTGGATGGTTCATCCGAACGCGATCTATCTTCACGAAGGCCAGCAATATTTTGTGCACGATTTGAATCTCGAAAAGAATGTTGCCACTCTGACCGCGGTCGCGCTCGATTACTACACCGAAGCCCAACGCGAAACCGAGATTCAAATTTTGTCATCGCTTGCTGAAGCAGCCGTCCGCGGCGGCGAAAAGGGACATGGCGAAATTCAAGTCACTACGCAAGTGGTGGGCTTCAAAAAATTGCGCTGGTTCACGCAGGAGAACCTCGGCGAAGAACCGCTCGACCTGCCGCCCACCGATTTGCAAACGACGGGCTATTGGCTTTCACTTTCGGACTCAATGATCGAGGCTCTGCGCGCCAGCGGAACATGGACCAACGACGCGAACGATTACGGCCCCGATTGGCCGCGCATCCGCCTCGCCGTCCGGACGAGAGACGGATTCCGTTGTCAAATCTGCGGCGCGGCTGAAAACACTCTAACGAGTGCAGGTAGCTGCGAACACGACGTGCATCACAAGATTCCATTCAAAGCATTCACATCAGTCGCGGAAGCGAATCGTCTCGACAATCTCATCACGCTGTGTCCGTCC
>JAJYOO010000049.1 GCA_021796155.1 Chloroflexota bacterium | reverse complement strand
TCCCGATCTTTGTAGCAGAACCTATCGAATAAGTAAAATCTCGAAATTGAACATGAGCGCCGTCCAATGTCCCGCTGCCAAGCGGGACATTTTCTCCAACTCTAGTATAATGATTGTCATGGATATAAAAACCCAACTGAACGAAGCCATGAAACAGGCCATGAAATCCGGTGACGAAGTCCGCAAGCGGACGACGCGCATGGCGCTGGCAAACATCAAACAAGCGGAAGTGGATAAGCAGACCACGCTCGACGATGCGGCGGTCATCTCATTATTGCAAAAGGAAATCAAGAATCGCCGCGAAGCCGTGGAAGAAGCCAAGAAAGCCAATCGTTCCGATCTGATCGCGGACAACGAAGCCGAGATCAAAGTGATCGAAGCTTTCCTGCCGAAAGCCATGGGCGCGGACGAACTGCGCGCGCTGGCGCAGTCCGCGATTGCCGAGACCGGCGCGGCTTCACAAACCGATATGGGCAAAGTGATGAAAGTGCTGATGCCCAAAGTCGCAGGACGCGCCGCGGGTAATGAGATCAGTGCTGTGGTGAAGGAATTGTTGACGAAGTAGGCTGTTTTCTTTTGAACCGCGAAGAGCGCGACCCTCTGTGAGGGCGGTGGATGCAAAGTAAATAAATCTTTGCCCACTTGGCGAGCTTCGCGGTTATCATTTTATTATGGTCGAACGTCCTCTCGTTTCAAAACGGATCCGCACCCTGCAAATATTTCTCCTGGCGGCGGCCGCGATCATCCTGTTCGCGGCGCTGACTTCGCCGTTGAGTCTGCGGGCCGCGCAACTGCCGCTTAAGGTTGGGGATGTTGCGCCGCGCGCATTGCAGGCTCCCTATGATTTTGAGTACGTCAGCCAGGTGCGAACGAATGAAATGCGGAGCATCGCCGAGAAAGCGGTGCAGCCCGTCTACACGGACCCTGACCCGGTCATCGCACGCCAGCAGATTGACCGGCTCAGTGCCACGCTTCAACATATTTCCCTGATCCGCACTGACAACACTGTTACCGTTGACCAACAGGAAGCGGAGTTGGCTTCGTTGGGTGACATTACTCTCAGTGCCGATAATATCCAGCAGATTTTGTCCATGTCGGACACGCGCTGGAGCGCCATTCAGAAGGAAGCTTTACGCGTGCTGGAACAGGTGATGCGTACGCCGATCCGCACCGATACGCTTGACGCAGTCAATGCGAGCATTCCATCGCGCGTCAGCCTGACGCTCAGCGAACAGGACGCGGCCCTGACGGCGACATTCGTCAGCGCGTTCGTGATTCCCAACAGCCAGTACAGCGCCGATTTAACGGCGTCCGCTCAAAAGTCCGCGCGTGATGCGGTGGTTCCCATCGTACAATCCTATAAAGCGGGCGAGACGATTGTGTCAAGCGGCGAGATCATCACCCCGGCGGACATGGAAGCGTTGGAACAGTTTGGCCTGATCCGCACCGACCAGCCGTGGGAAACATATCTCGGCACGGGCGCGATCACTCTTCTGCTGGTCATCTTTCTGGGGCTTTATTTCTGGCGGCGGCCGCGTGCCTCGTTTGCATCCGAGCCGCGCAGTTTGTTGATCCTCGCATATTTGTTTTTGATTTTTGTCGTGGGCGCGCGGCTGGTCATTCCCAACCGCGCCATTATTCCGTATGCGTATCCATTGCCTGCGCTTGGACTTTTGCTCGCAACGTTATTTGGCATGGAAACCAGCGTGATCGTTTCGTTCGCCGCTTGTGTGCTGGCAACCTATGGAATGCCGAACACGCTGGATCTGTTGACATTTTATTTGCTATCTACTTTATGCGGTGTGTTGATGCTCGGACAGGCGCGGCGTTTTTGGGCATTCTTCCTCAGCGGTCTAGCGGCGGGGATTGCGGGCATTGCGACAATTCTGGCTTATCGCCTGCCGACATCTTCGATAGATTGGATTGGACTGGCGACGCTCGCAGGCGCGTCCCTGCTCAACGGGATTGCTTCGGCCAGTGCCGCGTTGCTGCTTCAATATTTGCTCGCTCAATTTCTCGGACTTCCAACGGCTCTGCAATTGATCGAGATTTCGCGTCCCGATTTTCCGCTACTGCAAATGTTCTTGCGAAAAGCGCCAGGTACATATCAGCACAGTTTGCAGGTTTCCAACCTATCCGAACAGGCCGCGGAAAAGATCGGCGCGGATGCTTTGTTAATGCGCGTCGGTGCGTTGTTCCATGATATTGGCAAATCAACGGACGCTTCTTTCTTCATCGAGAACCAGGCTCCCGGCAACATCAACACGCACACCGACATCACACCCGAAGATGCCGCGGAAAAGATCATCGGGCATGTTTATGCCGGAGTCAGGCTCGCGCATAAATATCGTTTGCCGCGCCGCATTGACGATTTCATCCTTGAGCATCACGGCACGATGCTGACGCGTTATCAATATAACCAGGCGCTCGAAAGAGCAGGCGGCGACGCGTCGAAAGTAGACATCGAAAAATTCCGCTATCCCGGACCGCGTCCGCGTTCGCGCGAAACGGCAATCCTGATGCTGGCTGATTCCGTCGAGGCGCGTGCGCGCGCCGAAGCGCCGGAGAGTGAGGAAGCTTTGCGGGCGCTGGTCGCGTCTGTGATCGAACGCGCTCAAAAAGACGGACAGCTCGATAACACGCAACTGACTTTGCGCGATCTCAATCTCATCACCGATTCGTTCGTTGCCAGTTTGCGCGGCACATATCATCCGCGCATCCAATATCCGGCAGCCGAAGTGCCTGCGTCCGCTCCGATGGAAACCACGCCGCTCAAAGACGCCAAACTCAAATGATTCATATCGAATCTTCGACTGAAGTCAAAGCGATCACGCCGGATTTGATTCGTAACGCGGCGCGCGCCGCGCTCGATCATCAACTTGCGGATGGCGACATCACCGTCGTTTTGACAGATGACGCACAGTTGCACGAATTAAACCGCGACTATCTCGGAGTCGACGCACCGACCGATGTGTTGTCTTTTCCCGCCTCCGAAACGGACCCGGAAACGGGCGCGCGTTATCTGGGCGACATCCTCATCTCTGTTCCTCGTGCGGAAGCGCAAGTCAAAGCCGCGGGCCATCCGCTCGAATCGGAAGTCCAATTGCTGGTCGTTCACGGCGTCCTGCATTTGCTTGGTCATGACCATGCCGAGCCGGAGGAAAAATCAAAGATGTGGAAAGCGCAGGATGAGATTTTGAAAAATATCGGGCTGGCAGGAATCGAGATTCGGGAGTCGTAAACTGTTTTCCCGATTCCCTTTTCCGATTCCTGAATAACAAATTTTTATGTGGAACTTCATTAAATCACGTATTTATTCTTTTCGTCACGCGTTCAACGGCTGGTGGTATGCGCTTCGCACGCAGCGCAACGCGTGGATTCATGCCGTCATCGCGACGCTTGTGTTTATCGTGTCAGCCTGGCTGGGAATCTCGCGGCAGGAATGGGCCATCATCATTCTCACGGCCACGATGGTCTTTGCCGCGGAATTCATCAACACCGCCATCGAAGCCGTTGTGGATTTGGCCAGCCCGGAGAAGCATCCGCTTGCGAAAGTTGGCAAGGATGTTGGCGCGGCCGCGGTGCTCATCGCCGCCATTGCCGCGGTGTTGATCGGATTGTTGATTCTTGGTCCGCCGTTTTATGCAAAGTTATTATTGTTGTTTGGAAAATAAAAATTTGATTTGTCATTGCGAGCCGCCGCTCCCTGAGAGACATCGTACTTGAAGAGTAAGCCGAAGGGCGGTGGTCGCTTGCACTATGTTCTTTCAGCGTGACAATCTCCTCAAACAAACAGTTGAACGTTAGTTGAGATTGCCACGGGCAACGAACGCCCTTGCAATGACATAATGTAAAGGAGAGAGCTATGGCTTTATCATTTCGCTTTGGAACAGTTGGTTCACCTACAGGTACGCCGAAGAAGCCCGGTGGTTCGGTTGGCGCGATCCAGTTCAGTAATTCGATTGGATTAAAAGCCTTTGAATTGGGCTGGGTTCAATCGGTGCGCGTCTCCGAAGAAACTTGTGCGGCGATCAAGAAAACATCCGGCGAAGAAGATGTCGCGGTCAGCGCCCACGCGCCGTATTTTATTAACTTGAATGCTACCGCAGACGAATGGCCGAAGTCGCGTAAACGTCTAATGGACGCGGCTCATTACGGCAATCTCGCGGGTGCAACCGATATTATTTTTCACCCCGGTTCATATTTTGAAAATCCGCCAGCGGAAGTTTTGAAGATTGCGATTCCGCGTCTGAAAGGTTGCGTGGATGAACTTCGCAAAGCGGGCAACCCGGTCACCATCCGGCCCGAGACGATGGGAAAGTCCGCGATGCTCGGATCGTTTGAAGACACGCTCGAAATGTCGAAGTCCATCGAAGGCGTTTTGCCGTGCATTGACTTTGCCCACCTGCACGCGCGTCCCGGCAATGGGACGATGAACAGTTACGATGAATGGTCCACTTTGTTGAAGGCATATGAAAAAGCGCTGGGAAAATCTGCGCTGAAAAAGATGCACATCCATCTTTCAGGAATCGAATACGGTCCGAAAGGTGAGAAGAACCATTTGAAGCTGGCCGAAGCGGATTTGGATTTGAAGGCTTTATTCCGCGCTTTGCATGACCATGGATGCGCCGGGCGCATCTTGTGTGAGAGTCCCATCATGGAAGAAGATTCGCTCAATATGAAAAAGGCGTGGATGAAAATGAGTGGGGAGAAGGAACAAAACTAAAAGTTCCGTCTCGCAGGAATTCGGTTGTCACTTCTCTTCAAACGACTATTCCCCTTTTTGGGGTATCCAGTCCATCGCGATGCGCCATTCGCTTCTCAAGACAGCCGCATAAACCTCTCCGGCTTTGGCAGAGCCCTTGGTCGCTTCGAGAATCGCCTGCGAACGCGCGGCGCGAGCCGTTACCCCTCGCCTACGCGGGACTTCACCAAGCATTTGCCATTCCCCGCCGGACGTCTGCTGCAGAACAACAAATCCCGGTGCGTGAGCCTGTTTACCTTTGGCATTCATGGAGAGTCTCCTTATCGCTGAAGGATAACTTTTGATGTCTCGGCGTTGACCGGCGCGGAGGTATGCTCATGGATGATCTTCCACTTGCCGTCTTTGGGTTTCAGCACCCACGTCAGCCGATTCTGCATTGCACGCAACTCCTTGCCGTCAGCCAACAAGCCTTTATACGTGACAAACCCATACGCTGTTGCGAGCCGGTCTGTGGCTGATATTTCAACATTGTCTACTTCGACAGCTACTCGTTCCGTGCCCAGTGAATTGAACCAGTCTGTTACATTTCCGCGCCATGCCTCGATGCCGTCATACGACCATTTTTGCCACAGGTCGAAGACGCGCGCTTCTTGGTCGTACAAATTTACAAATGCGTCCACATCCTTTGCAAATACGGCGGATTTGTAGGCATCCAGGACTTGCATGATCTTTTTTTCAAGTTCGTTCATTTTTGTTTTCCTTTCATCGGTTCTGTTCTTTCCGCACGAACATAAATGTGCCAATAACCAGAAATACGAGGAAGCCCGCTGTCATCAACGCCAGATTGTAAGCAGGCCCTTGCACAATGGCATTGGCGTAATCTGTACGCCCGATGTAAAAGATGTCGCGCGTCAAGTCCACGGCGTAGCGCATGGGCGAAATGCGGGAAAGAAAATCGAGATACCACGGCAGGGATTGCATCGGATTGAAAACGCCTGCAAGGAAGAATTGCGGCAGCATGATGTATGGGAAAACCTGATCCGCCGTCCGGCGATTGTTCAGGTTCGAGAGAATGATCACGCCAAAGGCAGCGCCGAACAGGCAAGTTACGATGCCGGACCAACCCAAACCGATCAACTGGGCAATGGATAGCCTTACTCCTACGAATAGACCAAAAGCGACAACGCCAATTGCCTGCACCATCGCGACCAGTGTCTCGCCGACGATCTTTCCCATGATGATCGTATAGCGCGAAATGGGCGAGACAAAGACTTCCTGGCTGAAGTCGTTTTCGCGGTCGTCAATCAGCGAGATGACGCCCATGGCGGCAGACTGGAATAAAGTCTGCGCGAAGACGCCAGTAAAAATGAAAGGGATGTAATCAAAGTTCGAGCCTGATCCCAGCGCGGCCTGCATACTTCCGCCGAGGATCACGATGAACAGCAATGGAAACATCAACGATGAGATCAACCGCGCGGGGTCGCGCAGCAGCTTCAACAGATCACGAAATGATAAAGTCAAAACCGCGTAAACTTCTCTCATGATTCCTTGATAATCTCCAGATAAGCGTCTTCGAGCGACGGATCGTGAGTCTTGACGAGACTCAGCGGAGTCTCGATGGCTTTGATGATCTTTTGGACGTCGCTGCCGTGCAAGTTAATTCTGAACGAAGCCGTTTCGATAAACTCGACTTTCAGGCGGCGTAGTTCATCCCGTAATTTATTCCGGTCTTGAGCATCAATCAACAAATAAGACTCGGTCAATTGCGACTTGACCTGGTCCGGTGAGCCGTGCGCGACGATTTGTCCGCGGTTGATAATGCAGACTTGTTCCGCGCCCTCCGCCTCGTCCAGGTAATGAGTCGTGAGAAAGACCGTCGTGCCGCGCTCGCGTCGAACCCGACTCAAATATTCCCACAGCGTCCGACGACTCAATGGATCGAGTCCCGAAGTTGGTTCGTCCAGGAAAAGAACGGCAGGCTCATGCAGCAGACTGCGAATGATCTCCAGCTTGCGACGCATCCCGCCGGAAAATTTTTTTACGGGTTTGCCCATTTCATTTTCAAGTCCCAGGAGCGCAGCCAATTCGGATACTTGTTCTTTGTACGCGCGCGGCATCGTGGAATAGGTTGGGCGAAATGGATACAGTCCGTACAACACCGCGTGGAAGCGGATGTTCTCCTCCGCGGTGAGATTGAAATCGAGGCTCGGCTGTTGGAAAATGATGCCGATATTTTGACGCACCGCGCTTTGCTCGCGGTGGATGTCGTGACCGGCAATGCGCGCCGCGCCGGCTGTGGCATTGAGTGTTGTGGTCAGAATGGAGATGGTCGTTGTTTTTCCCGCGCCGTTCGGACCAAGCAGCGTGAAGAATTCGCCTGCTGCGACCGAGAAGGAAATCCCACCCACGGCGTTTTCTTTCGCGCCGCGGTAACGCTTGGTCAGTTTTTCAACTTCGATGATGGGTTGTGTCATTTGGAATCCAAGCTAAGATTTGTTAACCCCGCAATAGCTGTTTTATAAAGAAACTCTACCAATAAAAATAGCATGTCTCATTCCTCAATGGATTTGAATCTCTATTCTTTATTTTAACTCAAAAGCATGATAATTTCTGCCAGAAGCACATCTACATCATTAGTAAAGTTGACTTGTGTTTTACTTGGCAACACTTCTTTTTTTCGTACCGGAATATGTAGGTGAGCATCAGCGATCTTTCGACACGAGTTATCTAAGTGCAACATGGAGTCTTTAAAGGAACGTGAACCCTTGTAGCTGTTTGCAACTTCCGAAAAAGTCTTGACACCAAAAATGGGCGGAATGTGATCCAGCAAAGCGCGGGTTAACATAGCGACAGCAAGGTAACTTTCATTAGCGTAACAGGTATTGAGCTCTTTACAAAGTTCGATGAGTCTTGTCAGATCATATTCCTGAGAGTTGGTGGCATTAAGCTGATCTATTCTGGTATGGTCAACAAAAACGTCAAATACATGTCGGTCAGGCAGTGCTGATATTTCTATCTGATTTACAGTTTTCTTGCGATTAGAGAGATAAGCTTGTCTCTCTGAGGCAACCACCGGAATATCAGGATCATAGCTTTCTGCGACATGTTCACTTATATACTTATGAGGATCGTTGGGAATATCTTCTATATCTTTTGGCAATCCTGCATTCCATTCAGTCGAACCAAAGGAACCACCTGAAATAAACGGCGAGAGGAAAAGAGTACGTCCAAGATCCATTACCTCCATAGTGCCAAGACGAAGATGAGTGAGGGCTTCTTGACTAGAAACATGTGTACGAGTGGGCTGTTGCATAGCTAAAGTTTGAGCCATTTGAAAGTAATTGACGAGCAATCTTTCAATATATTCCCCTTCAGACGAAAGCATTATCCCGAGTAACGTCAAGCCATAATAAGGAATGCTATTTTCTTCTTGCTCATATACTACAGACCCTCCAAACTGCTCAAGGATAGGCAAAACGGTCTTCTTGCCCCCGTGCGTTACATGAAGTAATCTCGCTGGCATCCAATGAGATTGATCAGTGTAATATCGCCAAATGGCAGTCAAGATCTCGCGTTGTTGAGGATCAAACTTGTTGCGAATTGTGTCAAGATCTTTCATTTAGAAGGTCATCCTACTTGACTTGCTGGTGATAGTACGTTGAAAAGCGACTATATCTCGCCACGGCAAGTTCCCTTGTCATTCTTTTGGCGGCTTATATTCAAACCTATATCCCTCAATCTCCACATACGGCTGCCAATGCTGGTAACTAACCGCTCTTATGCGATGGGCAATTTCCTCCTTACTCATGTCGGGTCGAATAATAAATAGCTCGTTGAATTGTTTGCGCGTGAAGGGCGGACGAGTCCACATTTCATGGGAAACCGGCAATTCTTTTTCGTCTGCCATGAGTTGGACGATCTCGAAAAATAAAGCGATTTGATTTTCGTATGTCCGCTTGAGCAACGATTCGATATTGTCTTCGGGAACCATCGGGAAACGTTTGACGGCGATGATTTTGCCAGAGTCCACTTTGGTTGCCATGTGATGACAGGTCACGCCGTATTCTTTGGCATCTTCATACAGCGCAAAATTATTGCATCCGATGCCGGGATAATCGGGCGAGGCGGGATGAAAGTTGATGGCAGCTTTCTTGGCGCGGCTCAATAATTCTTCGGGCACAACCCAACGCGACAAATACGAGACGATGTAATCGCCTTCCCATTTGCGTATCTCATCTGGCAATGGGTCGCCCCATTTGCCGAGACAAAATGTAACATGGGCAAAATTCTTTTGACAAAATTCAAGCGCACGGGCGCAATCGGAGTCGTCCGCCTTGCCGAGGAAGAGGAGAGAAAAGTTTGATTTTGGCATGGATTTTTTGTACACGGATGCCGCGGATTTCGCGGATCGACGCGGAAAAGCATTTTAAAAAATCCGCGTCAATCCGTATGATTTGTGTAATCCGTGTCCTGAATGAGTGAAGATAACACTATTATAAACGCGCCGCCGCTTCGGGTCCGGAAAAGAAGCGAGACAATTAAACACAAACGGCGTCGCTAACATCACGACGCCGTCAATTATCAAAAGTCACATCCACTAAATTGAAATGTATTCCCGCAGGTTATGTTCCACCGCGTACGCGGCAGCTTCGGCGCGGTTGTTCACGCCAAGTTTCGATAAAATGCTGGAGACATAATTTCGCACCGTTCCTTCGCCGAGGAACAATGACTTTGCGATCTCGCGATTGGTCTTGCCTTCGGACACCAGTAGCAGCACATGTTTTTCCTGCTGACTGAGATGTGCGAATGCCGAAGCTTCTTCTTCCTTGACCGCGCGGCGGACTTCCTGAAAGACGCGCTGGGTCACTGCTGGATCCAAAAGCGCCTCGCCGCGGCTGACAGCTTCCAGCGCCTTGACTAGTTCATCGCTGCCGATCTGTTTGAGAATATAGCCCGACGCGCCGGCGCGAATTGCGGAGAACAGCATTTCGTCCTCCGCGTATGACGTCAGCATGATGACCTTCGTACCGGGATATTTCGTGACAATTTCTTCACATGCCTCGATGCCCGATGTGCCCGGCAGGCGGATGTCCATGATGACGATATCCGGCTTGAGGTTTGCGACTTGTTCGACGGCTTCGCGCGCTGAACCCGCTTCGCCAACAACGTCAAATTGGGGATGGCGTTCAAGGAGCGACTTCAAACCGATACGCACTACCTCGTGATCGTCCACTAAAATCAATCTTTGTTTTGTCATGAGGAATATTTTTCTCCGAGATGTCCGTGAAAAGTATAGCCGAGAGGAGAATGTCTGGCAAGGGCGGTTTAAAATTCGTAGGGCAGGCTTTAAGCCTGCCCTACGAATTGCGTTGAAATTGGTTATTTGGCTTTGATGGTGATCAGTTTCGGCTTGACCTCTTCGGCCTTCGGAAGCGTGATGGTCAATACGCCGTCCTCGAATTCGGCCTTGGCCTTGTCGGAGACCACATTGGTCGGGAGCATCACGCTGCGTTCAAAGGTGCCCCAGCGTTGTTCGCGGATGTGGTAATTCTTCTCTTTCGTCTCGCTCTTTTCCTTCATCTCGCCTTTTATGGTCAGCACATCGCCGGTCACGTTAATCTGAACATCGTCGGCTTTGATGCCCGGTAAGGCAGCCTTGACCACAACATCGTTGTCGGTTTGATACATGTCAATGGCCGGAACGTTCGAGCCGTGCCAGCCATCGGTCTGGCCGAATGGGTGAGTGAAGGCATCGTCGAAGAGACGATCCATGGCCTCGCGCAGTGTCACCATCTCGCGCACTGGCTCCCAGCGAATTAGATTGGACATAACAACCTCCTTCTAAAATGGTTGGTTTGATGCCTTTAATATAAAAAGCCTGCGTTAGAAAAACGTAGGCTTGATATAAAAAATCCGTAAACATTGTAGGGGCACAGCGCCGCTGTGCTCCTACGCGGGACGCGCTATGTTTTCTCGCGGCGGAAATCTACGAAACGATAACCCACGCCGCGTTCTGTCAGAATGTATTTTGGATCGGCGGGGTCTTTCTCCAATTTTTGACGCAGATAGTTGATATAAAGCCGGACGTAATGCGGTTCGTCGCGATATTCATAAC
>JAJYOO010000048.1 GCA_021796155.1 Chloroflexota bacterium | reverse complement strand
CAGCAGCGGAGTTTGTCCCTGTGCGACGATTTGCTGGGCGATGCTGCCAAAGAGAAGATCGTGCACGCCGCTTCGTCCGTGTGTGCATGTGACGATCAAATCGGGCTGAAATTCTGTCGTCGCGTGTTCGACGATGCTGTGCGCCACATCCGAAACTGGTGCGGTATGAACGTGCGTCTCGACCTTGACATTGGGTGGGAACGCGCGCTGGGCCGCGTCTTTGAGATATGCTTCAGCTTCCTCCGAATTGGTGAGATGACGCTCTTTATGCACTTCGCTTGGTGCATCCTGTTCGATAACATGCAAAAGTGTCACGGGCGATCCGAGACGATCTGCCAAAAAAGCGGCCGGTGCCAGCGATGCTTCCGAAAGATTTGAGCCGTCAAGTGGGACGAGGATATGTTTGAACATAAGCTTATCCACTGATGATGAGTTGGTAGAGCAGGAAAATATTCAAGGCGATGATGAGCGCTGTAACCGCGCTCGCCGCGAGAGTCGTAATACGCTTGTTGACCAACGCTCCCATAATATCACGTCTGCTGGTAAACATCACGAGCGGAATAATGGCAAAGGGCAGCCCAAACGAAAGCACGACCTGGCTTATGACCAGTGTGCGCGTCGGGTCGAGCCCCAGGAAAATCACAATAAGCGATGGCACCATCGTGACGACGCGCCGAATCCACGGCTGGATGTGCTGGTGCAAAAAGCCCTGCATGATGACTTGTCCCGCCATCGTACCAACAGACGAAGATGAAAGTCCGGATGCAAGCAGTGAGATCGCGAACACCCACGAGGCGGCAGAGCCAAGCAAAGGTTCCAGTGTGCGATGCGCTTCTTCGATTGTGCCGATGGTAGTCAATCCGTGATTGAAAAAGGTTGTGGCAGCCATAATCAACATGGCAGCATTGATTGTGCTGGCTAGTCCCATCGCGATGAATACGTCAATCAATTCAAAGCGGAACAGCCGCTTTTGTTGTTCGGGATTATCCGTCACGATGCGACCCTGTGTCAACGCTGAATGGAGATACAACGCATGTGGCATCACGGTTGCGCCGAGGATTCCGGTTGCAATCAGCACACTTTCTGTTCCAGAGAAATGAGGAATGAAGGTGTAATATAAAACCGCCGGCATATCAGGACGCACAAGGATGGTTTCAACAAGATAACTGACTGCAATTACTGTAATCAAAGCCGTAATGACAGCTTCAAGTGGACGAAAGCCATAGCGCTCAAGGCCCAGGATCAGGAAAGTAACGACGGCGGTTAGTAGGCCCGCCAGCCATAATGGAATTCCGAATAGCAGATTGAATCCCAACGCCGCGCCGAGGAACTCAGCTAGATCAGTAGCCATTGCAACCACTTCGCCGATTGCCCACATGCCAATCACAGTCCGGCGCGAAAATTGATTGCGGCAATGTTCTGCGAGGTTTTGTCCTGTAGCGATGCCGAGCTTCGCGGATAATGATTGAAGCAGCATGGCCATTAAATTGCTTCCAAGGATGACCCATAATAATTCGTACCCGAATTTTGCGCCGCCCTGAATATTTGTTGCAAAATTTCCCGGGTCCATATAAGCGACGCTGGCGATGAACGCAGGTCCAAGAAATGGCAACAGCCGCGCGAACCATCCCTTTTTGCTTTTACCGGATAGAACATCCTGGGCTGTGCTTACAGTTGACTTGTCTGTTACGATGGATACAGATTCCTTCATAATTCACCCGTTTATTTGGAGACTTCCACAAAAACTTGATCCGTTACGGCGGGACCAAGAACGGACGCTTCTTTCCGCCCTTGAACTTGCAGCTGCATAACCTGATCGAAGCGCGACACCTCGATCGCTTTCACGCGCGCGCCCGGGATCAATCCCAGTTCCTCCAGATGACGAAGCAACTCCGCATCCTGTGCGTGGACTCGGCGCACCGTGGCTTCCTGTTTGGGTTGCAGCGATGAAAGCGGAATACTGTTGTCTTTCGGCATGACCAATTTGGCGTTTGGAATTGGCTCGCCATGCGGATCACGGTCAGGATGTCCCAACGCGGCCGCGATCCGCATCTCAAATTCTTCGGAGATCGCGTGCTCGAGTTTATCCGCTTCGGTATGAACCTCGTCCCATGAATAACCCAGCGTTTGGACCAGCCAGGCTTCGATCAGGCGGTGATGGCGGATCACTTCAAGCGCGGCGCGTCTCCCTGCAGTCGTCAACGTGACACCTTGATGTTTTTTGTAGGAAACCAGCGCGGGCTTTACGGTTGAAAGTTTTTGTACCATACCCGTAACGGACGCAGGCGCGATTCCAAGGCGAGCGGCCAGCGCGGTGGTACTGGCTGCTTTCCCGTTTTCGGTCAATTCGTAGATGACTTTTAGATAATCTTGAATGGAGAAAGTGATGGTCTGTTCCATTAGTTAGTCAATCCTCAGACTTATCTATGTCGCTAAAAATGACAACAGCGCTCTTCCAATTCTCGATTTCATTCTGGCCCTAAATGCATAAAGAGAGCGTCGACTCTTTTGACTTGATGGTTGAAGAGAACGGACCTTTGCATCTTTGAAAGTAGAAATCTTAAGGAGTTGTGCGGCATTACCAAACGCTAGTCTTTCTTTATCTTCAGGAGACAAATTGCAGGCATCCAGGAATTCCATGGCTTCAAAATTATCTCTAAAAGGATCGTCTACAGAGAACATGAGATTGCCTATTCCTAGGTAAGCTAATGCACACGCAAATGCTGGCTGGTCGAAAACTCCGCTGGTCGTAACATAAACATTTGCTTTCATATAGTAATCAAAACTCTTTTCCATGCGTTTTGCCGGGCGAGAACCAGCGGTTTTAGCCTCTTGTGCTGACAACAGCCACTCTCCCGTGCTAAGAGCGACGCTGAGCCTTGGATAGCAAAATGGAATCAGTTCACCCATGTGTCCGATTATGATTTTCAGATTAGGATGTCTGTCGAAGACGCCGCCCACGATCATCCGCAATAAGTGTGTTGCCGTCTCAACGGGCCAGCCCCAGCCGGTGATCAAAGTGGTGGAATCCTGAAAATAGATTTCGGAAATCTCCTTTGGCGGGTCGGTGGGGTGGATGTAGATTGGAACATCAAGGGCTTCAGCTTTGTTCAATAAAACGGAAAATGATTCATGGTCCAAATAACGACCATATGTGTGTCCGTTGATGAGAGCGCCCTTGAGCCCGAGCTGTTTAACGGCTCGTTCAAGCTCGCTTGCCGCATCTTTGGGTGATTGCGTTGGGAGGGTTGCAAATCCTGCAAATCGAGAAGGATACTTTTCAACCACATCGCCTAACCAGTCGTTAATCTCTTTGGACAATCGAATAGCTGTTTCTGCGTCCTGCAACATTTCTATCCCGGGTTGGGCAGATGAAAGGACTTGCATATCTATTCCCGCGGCGTCCATGCGTTTTATCCTTTCGGGGCCAACATCAAAAAGCTTATCCTTAACAGGAGCAAGACGTCGTTGCGCGTCTGATGGGTATAAATCATAAATTTTCGGATATAGAAATGCTTCTTCAAGCGCAATTACACGGTAAGAATCTCTTGTCATTTGGCTCCTTTTTCATGTAATGATGTTTTGCCGCCGCGATCTGGATAATGGTTTTGCTAAAAAATAATTTAGGATAGCCTAAATATTGTAGTAAAGAAATGCCAGAGCGTCAAGGGATGGAATTCCTTAAAATTAATCAGCCGCGGGCAGAAAGCCCGCGGCTGTTTCCGCTGCCTTGCGCCAATCAAATCCCGTGCGGAGCTATGTAAACCGCGATGGCAATGAAATGTGCAAGTGCTCCAAGGATAACAAAGATGTGCCAGATTTCATGGAAACCAAATTTTCCCGGCAGGAAATCCAGTGTTTTTGTGATGTAGATGATTGCCCCTAACGTATAAATGATTCCGCCTATGATCAGCCATGCCAACGCACCGGCTGGTAATACTTTCAACATTTCGCCAATCGCGGCAATGCAAAGCCAGCCCATCACGATGTAGACTCCGGCTGTCAGCCAACGCGGGGCTTTGATGATGAACATCTTTACAATTATCCCGATGGCGGCGAGTGACCAGATAATGGCAAGCAGTCCCCATTGCCAAAAGCCTTTGAACATCACAATGCAAAATGGGGTGTAGGTTCCGGCGATGAGCAAATAGATTGCGGAATGATCGAGCTTGCGAAGATTCTCAATGATCTTTGGCTTGGCTTTGACCATGTGATACGTGGCGCTTGCGGCAAATAACAAAATCAGGCTTGTTCCGTAAACACTGAACGAAATCTCCTTGAGGACGTTTTTCCATCCCAATACAATTAACGCAATCAAGCCGAACGCGGCGACGATCGCGGCGAAGAAATGTGTCAGGCCGTTTACGGGTTCACGAAGTTTTTTCAGCACATTATTCCTTTCTCTGCCATTGAATCTACCATAGTTTGTGTAATAATACGGTCAATATTTCACTGACGAGAGGTTCCCATGCGCGTGTGTGTTCTCACTGATGAAGAAATCACAGACTTTGATCCTTCTCCATTCTTGAAAGATTATGACTGGGAGATGATCACCATGACCGCACCCGTCATGGATGTATTGCGCTCTTTGGTCGAACGGAATGAGTTTGATGTTTACTTAAATATTTGCGAAGGCTACGAAGATGACGATGAAGACGAGGTGGGCTATCAGGGGCTGGAAGTTGTCAAAAGCCTCGAGCTTCTCAATCTGCCCTTTACGGGCGCCGACTCAAAATTCTTTGATCCGACGCGGGAGGAGATGCAGGCTGCCGCGGATGCAAATGGGATCGGCTTTGCAAAGGGCTATCATGTGAAAAGCGCGGATGAGGCTGAACAACTGGTAAAGAATCTGCGCTATCCGATCATGGTCAAACACCCCAAGAGTTACGGAAGCACGGGCATGTTCCGCGAATCGCGCGTTGACACACTCGAGCAATTGCCAAAACAAATTCAACGCGTTTGTTCGGAGTTCGGCGCGGCGCGCATGGAAGAGTTTATTGTGGGTAAGGAATACAATGTTTTGATCGTTGACAATCCCGATGATTTCAATAACCCCATCGCATATCCGCCTGCCGAATTGGTCTTCCCGCCCGGCGAGGAATTTTGGCATACCGATGTAAAGTGGAATTACGATGTACCTTTCGATTTCAAGCAGGTGACTGATCCTGCACTGGTGTCGCGGTTGCATGACATTAGCCGCAGGATGTACCTTGCCATGAACGGCGTCGGATATGGTCGCTGTGATATCCGCATGACCGAGAAGGGCGAGTTGTATATGCTTGAGATCAATCCAAATGGCGGAATCATGTTCAAGCCTGAGGAATATGGCCCTGCCGATTATATGATCTTGTACGATAAGGATGGCTATCGCGGCTTTTTTGATCTTGTCTTTCGTTCTGCAATTGTCCGCCAAAAGATGCGAAGTTGAAGCACTGATTATTTTATTGCGACGATAACCATCACGAGGCTCGAGCGGACCTCCAATTCCTGAACATCGACTTTAAATCCAGCTTGTTCCAAGGGATGAACTGCGCGGTTGGCAATGATTTCATGGATGTTGCGCGGCGTTTCGCCTGTGACGCGGAAAAGCCAGCTTGCCAGCCGATCTTGAATTTTTCGTCCAACGATCCACGCGGCAGGCAGGACGATGAAGCGGCCTCCGTTTCCGAGAATTCGATACACGTCTGATAGCGTGCGCGTGTCAAAAATATATTCGGATGGAAAGGTTGATATAACCGTATCGAACACCTGTGCGGGGAAGGGAAGCGATTGAGCGAGGCCGCGCGTCAAGTTAAATTCAACGGGACCAGCTTTTTGCAGACGCCGTTTGGCGAGATTCGCCATCTGCTTGGATTCATCCAATCCAACGGCGAGCCGTTTCGGGTCTGGTTTGAATGAAGGTGATGATTCCCGCAGAGTGCGTTGCAATTGCCCGGTTCCATATCCGATCTCAAGTATTCGCGCCCCTTGGATGAAGGGCAAAGAAACTTTGATCCAATCATTCCATCGTCCAATCGAAACAATCGCTGCGACAACGTCATACGTCCAGGCGAAGGTGTGATAAAAGTGATAAAAGAAAAAGCGCATGAAGCGCGTGATGAGGCGCATGGCTCATAAATAAAACAAGGGTTTGACTGTCTTGGTCAAACCCTTGTTGACATCAGTTCTTCGTTTACGAAGCCGTTGGTGTCTCGCCGCTGGACTTTTTCGCGGCGGGCTTGCGGACTGCATCCAGTGCGCTTTCACCGCGTGAGCGAACTTCCTTGGCAAACTCGTCGCCGCGCGTGCGTACTTCTTTCGCAAGTTCGTCTGCGCGAGTGCGTGCAATTTTTGTCAATTCGTCGGCGCGGGCGCGGGCTTCGGCAGCCGCAGCCTCGGCGCGAGCCAATGCTTCTTCCGCGGTCTGCGATGCAGCATCGCGCAGTTCAATGCTCTTGTCGCGGATCAACGCGCGAGTCTCCTCGCCGCTTTGCGGAGCAAATAATAGCGATACAACTGCGCCGGTCAAACCGCCGACAATGAAGCCAACGAGAAATGCGCCAAATTCATCATGATCGGAAGCCATAGGATTTTCTCCTTTCGGTTATTTACGTTTGATTCCCATCAATTCTAACACACGTTGCAAACTTGCCAGATAACTATTGAGTTTTATGACCGGCTCGACAACGCTTTCTTCGAGGAAGATCGCAGTGCCGCGCAGCGTGTTGACCGTTTCGCTTGTGGCCTGCAAAATGGGACGGACTTCATTCTGCAACAAATTGATCAGGCTGGCAAGTTGGATCAACAAAATGACCAACGCAACGCCAATGACCAGCGTTTCCAATCCAACGACGATGATGAAAACGTCGCGGATGCGGCTGACTTCGTCGGCTGGTGTCTGCGGACGCATCAGGAAATAAATGCCGGTGATCAATAATGCCAGAACAATGACGGCAATCGCAACGACCGAAGCGATGATCGCCCTCATTTGTTTTTCCTGCGCGGTGCGGGCAGCGATTTGTTCGGGCGTCAGCGGAGGAGGAGTTTGTGGTGTGCTTTGTTGTGATGGAAGCGGAGTCGTCATAGAGTCATTATAGCACGTCAATTTATGGAATCATGCTATGCCCACAATTTTTCTTTGACTTCGAGGCGCGCAAGCAGCGCTTCGAGCACGCCACCGCCAACAGCCAAAGATTTATCCGAGACCAATTGACACAAATTCGGATCATCGCGCACGTCTAGATCGCCGATTTTCAAACCTTTTGTGGCGTTTAATCCCGGACGCAAGAGGCCGCGCAGAACCCCAGCAAACGGTGCGGCGACGACTTCATCGTCAATGGTCGCGATGGATTGCCCCGATTCAAAATGGTCGCCGATCTTTGCATCGGATTTTAGAACACCATCCTTTGGAGCGCGCAGCACGCGGCGCGCGTCGCCTTCGGGTTTGGCGGAGTCGGCTTGGGACGAGCCTTCCCAAATCACGCGGCCCATTGTATGTCCGCGCTGCGTTTCGATCACTGAGTCACAATCTTCGCCAGCAACAAAGCCGGGTCCAAGCCCGATGTGCATCAATGGCTTGATTGGCAGCGGATCGGGCGCCTGCTTGAGCATTCGTCCATCAACTACTACCGTGAACTGCGGGCTAATTAAAAGCGGATTTTTCAGGATATTGGCTTCGGGATCAATGACAACTGGAATTTCGCCCGCTTCCATTGCGACTTGATGTTGATCTGCGGAGACGAGGCGTGCAGATACACCTTCGATGGTGATTTGCCCCTCGTAAACGGCTTCTGCAAACGAAACGGTCCGCCGGACTGCGAGCGGCTGAGGCAATTCGATGATGACGACATTTAATCCGACGCGATGTAAACGAAGTGCGACTCCGCTTGCGAGGTCCCCACCACCGCGGATCACGATTGTTACGGCCATTAGTTTTTCTCCGGTTGTTCTTGTAAGATGTGTCCGAACGCGTAAACTGTGAGATAGACAAAAATGAAGAAGAGCGTATACAGCGCAATAAAACCAACTGACCTCAAGCTCGGGTCTGACAACCAATCCCAAATGTTGGTTGCGGTCTGGCCCGGGTTTTGAAGGATGTCCCAGCTATTGAGCCGGATGAATCGTCCAACATAAACCCCAGCGCTGCTTAATCCGGCCACTCCAAAAACAAAAATCCAGCCGAAGAGGCGACTGAATTCGCGCTTGATGATTTCTTGCATCAAATTCAGTGAGACGATTCCAAGAAGCATTCCGGTCCACGAAAACCAGATGAGGAGAATCACATCGTACCAAACCGGCACGATAGTTGAACCCTGGCTCAGATGTTGCAAGTCGGTGAGGATGTACGGCGCATTTGGGAAAAAGATCAGCCACAAGAATGCGAACGAGGGGATGACAAGATAAACCAGCGCACGCCGCCACGAAAGCATGTAGGCCAGGAAAGCCAGCAGGAACGGAATCCATGCGAGGAACAGATTCCAGACCAAGCCGATATAACGACGCGATCCTCCGCTGTAAAACACGCGGGATACTACCAGCGTGATACAGATTAGCGACGCGGCGGAAAGCAAAACAAATACGCCCGCTTTATATTTGTGTCGGAACATCGTGGAACGGAATTTTTGAAGCATATACTCAATTATACAAGAGTCAGGTGATGCAATTGAAATCTGATTTTCCAGATGAAATACGCGACCCCAACCAAAAAATCTCTATCTTGTCTATTTGCTCAAAAAGTTGATCAGAATTGGATTGACGATCTCCGGCTTCTCGTAATGCGGAATATGGCCCGTGTTTTCAATAACATGAAATTCGGTACGAGGAACCAATTCCAGAATTGATTTGCTTTGTTCAAACGGTAATGTTTGATCTTGTCGCCCCCAAAAGAGCAAAACCGGCATCGTTAATTTGCCGAGTTTTTTGTAAACTTCAGGAAAACCATCCACGGTTTTGTTGCGAAGCGTTGAAAGAATCGCGCGTTTGTACCCGTGATATTGCATTGGCGGACGGTATTGATTTTGAAACTTCTCTACGTGAGCTGGATCAAAGAAATCTGATGCAACAGACTTGACCATTTTCTCGGTCCCGACCAAACCCAAAATCAGTTCGCTGATGCCGGGAAGAATCGCGGCTTTATAAATCCATGAAAGCGGCATTGGCTGTGTCCCGATTGGATCAATCAAGATCAGCTTCAAGACGCGTTCTGGATATTTCACCGTGAAACCGGAAGAAATTGCTCCGCCCATCGAAAGGCCAATGACAAAAGCTTGGCTGACTTTTAATTCGTTCAACAATTCATGTAATTGGCGGACGAACAAATCGAGATTGTATTTCGTGCGCGGACGGTCGGAGAAGCCGCGTCCAAAGAGGTCGTATCTCAAAACGCGGAATCCGGCTGAAGTCAGAGCGGCGAACGTCGGATCCCAAATAAAATAAGATATGGAGAAGCCATGAACCAGTACAATAAATTTTCCGTCAGCGGGTCCACCAAGTTCATAATGTGTGTAGCCGTCTGAGAGTCGAATGAACGAGCCGCCGATTTCTTGGCGCGCTTCATCGTTCAATTCCTTTGTTTCACCGCGGTAGGGAAATCCCATGATTGTTATGTTTAGGGGCATGGCGTCCCTTCGACAAGCTCAGGGCAAGCGCCATGCCCCTACAAAATTATATTTTTCCCAACGCTCGCAGAACACGTTCGGGTGTGAACGGAAATTCATTGATCCATACGCCGGTCGCATCATGGATCGCGGCGGCAATCGCTGGAGCCAGCGGCAGGAAGGGAATCTCGCCAAGCCCGCGCGCGCCCCACGGACCATTTGGCTCTGCAACTTCAACGATCACGGATTCAATTTTTTCTGGAATATCCAAAACCGTTGGAAGCAAATATGTGCTGAGTTGATCGGTCAACACGCGGCCATCTTTCGTTTTAAAATCTTCGGTGATGGCGTAACCTTGTGCTTGCACGACCGCGCCTTCAATTTGTCCCGTAACAAGATTCGGATTGATGGCTTTTCCGACATCATCAGCCACAACAACTTTCACAAGTCGAACGTGGCCGGTTTCAGTATCCACTTCGACTTCCACGGACTCGGCAGAATATGCGTATGAAAAGTTTGGAAATGAATAACCGGTCTCGCGATCCATGTGAGTCGTCTTGGGCGCGAGATACGTGTATTCGGCGATGGCTGGTCTTTCTTCAGCCTGCCACTTTTTCATCGCCGCTTCTGTTGCGCCTTTGATGGCGTTGCCTGCCATGAATGTCATACGCGATGCAGATGACGAACCGGGGTTGCCTTGTGTGGCGGAGTCCGATGGAATCACTTTTACCTTGGATGTGGGAACCCCTGCAACTTCGGCGGCCATTTGCGCCATTACAGTATGAGTGCCTTGCCCAACTTCTGCGCCCGCGTGGTGAACGATCACACGTTCGATATCGCCGTTGCCGTGGATTTCAACTTTCGCCCAACTATTTTCCTGATAGCCGAACGAAAATCCAACGTTTTTAAATCCTGCTGCGAAACCGCGCCCGCGAATCAAGGCAGATTGTCGACGCGTGACTGTCGGGGATTTATTGATCGAAGTCCAATTCGATTTTTTGGCGGCGGCTTCGATCACCTTCGATATGCTTACCGGACTTGGAAGCGGCGTGCCGACTCCCAAAGTTAATCCTTCACGGAGAGCGTTCTTCAACCGAATCTCAACCGGATCCATACCGAGTCTTTCGGCGATCTTATTGATCTGACCTTCGGCCATGAACAATGCCTGCGGCGCACCAAATCCGCGGAAGGCTGCGCCAGGCACATTGTTGGTGTAGATGCCATACACGTCTGTCTTCACGTTTGGAATGAAATAAGGTCCG
>JAJYOO010000047.1 GCA_021796155.1 Chloroflexota bacterium | reverse complement strand
CATATCAAAAAAGACCCAGCCTGTGGCAAGGTCGAACAGAGGATCGCCGTACATAGTCAACAAACCAAAATCTAGTAATGCAGTAACGCGCCGCGCCTGGTCAACGAGAATGTTGCCAGGAAAAAATCTCCATGAATCAGCAGGTGATTGCCAGTGTAAGGTTGAGCGAGGATTGAATAAAGTTGCTGAACTTTTAGGGCAAGATTGGTCACGTCTTTGCTTAGATAGTTTGTGACTTGCACAAGTTTTTGAGATAAATAGCAAGTAAGAAACTGATGCCAGTCACCTTTTGTTCGGTGACTAATGCCTTCAGCATCAAACAGTTTATATCGATCAAAATCGGATGGGATTGGGATAGTAGTTAATTCAAGCGCGGCATTGAGATAAGTTCGCATCATGCTATCCATTTGTTCTTTTGTTAGCATGGGAAGTATCGCAGACATAGGTGTACCAGACAAACGTCGTTCGATACTAATGCAAATATCACTGTCCACAGCAATTGTCTGGATATAAGGGAAAGAGTATGTTAGAGCAAACTGACTGAGTGAGACGTAAAAATTTTGCAGGGTGGTTAAGTGAGCAAATTTAATTGCGTCTATGTACAGTTTTAACACAGCATCGGTACCGATGGCATAGACTTCGGCTTCCATCCCTTTCCCAATTAATTCATTCGATGATGCCCCGTATTTCTGTAGGATTATCTGTTTTGTCGTACTCATAATATCTTGTTCGATCAAAACTGCAATTAAGAGCCGCTCAACTAAAACTTGGTTTACAATGCGCTGCCATCAAGCCGAGATGTCCTGACTCAGAATCTTCGCCAACGTTATTCGCGGAAGATGAGCGGATAGCGTTCTGGGTGTTTCAGCGCATCCAATTCAATGTCAATATCCAACTCGGGCCAATAAAAAGCATCATCGTCTGACTTGAATTTAAAAATCTGTTCCACATTTGCTTTACGGAAGGATGGATATCTTTCAAACGACACGAAAAACTCGCCCTCTTGTGTTAGCAGCCAAAAACCATCTTGTTCGATACTTGTAATTTGGGCTTGAGCAAGAAGGTTATTGGGAAAGGTGTTTCTTCCAGTCATCTTGGAATTCCTTTTGGTGTTCAACGACAATTTTCTCGATCTCTTTCAACTCATGAGGCTTGAAGCCGTGATAATCTGCCAAAGCGATAATTGGTTCAAGCCAAAATTTTGCTCTGCTCTTTTGACTTTGAACGTGGACGTGCATACGAGGTTTTTCATTGCTGTTGAAGTAAAAGCGATAGGAGCCTTCGCGATAAATGGTTGGAGACATTTTACTCTTTCATCTTCACCAAAAACAACGTAAACCCATCCGACTCTTGCATGCGCATTTCGAATTGATCTTTCAGACTCTTGATCAGCCGCGAGAGCTGGCGCTGCCCATATGTGCGCGGGTCGAAGCCGGGATCGAGTTGATATAACGCATTGCCCATCAAGTCGAGGCGTGCCCAGCCGTCTTCTTGCACCGCCATGTCGAAGGCTTGTTCGAGCAAAGGCATCGGGTCCGCTTCGGTTTTTGGCTTCTCATGATTTTTCTTTTGCGCTCGGCGCGGCTTCTTCTTTTCAGTGACAAGATTTTCGGTATAGACGAACACGTCGCAGGCGTTGACGAAAGGCTTGGGTGTTTTCTTCTCTCCGATGCCCATCACAAAAATTCCCGTCTCACGGATGCGGGTGGCGAGGCGCGTGTAATCGCTGTCGGACGAGACAAGGCAGAAGCCATCCACCACGTTCGAATGCAGGATGTCCATCGCGTCAATGATCATCGCACTGTCGGTGGCGTTCTTGCCAATCGTATATCGGAATTGCTGGATGGGCTGGAAGGCGTGGAAGTTCAACGTGTCTTTCCAGGAATTCATGTTGGCCGTTGTCCAATCGCCGTAAATTCGTCTGACGGTGACCTGTCCATAGCGCGCGGCCTCGACCAGCATTTGGGCGAGCAATCCTGCCTGGGCGTTGTCGCCGTCAATCAGCATCGCGATTTTGTGACGCGGGAGATTCGTAATTTGTTCGTCTGTCATAAGCTTACCCTGCTTCTGATTTAATGTTGATTAGGATTATACTTGTTCTGGAGGTAGAAATGGAAATTGATCCTGTCTGCAAAATGGAAGTAGACCCGGCGACCGCGGAGTGGAAGACAGAATATAAAGGTAAGACGTACTACTTTTGCGCGCCCGGCTGCAAGCGCTCGTTCGAAAAGGAGCCAGAGAAATATCTGAACGACGAACAAGATAACGAAAATAAACTGCACATGGCATAGAGCGACACAAACTTATGTGCTGTTATCGCGAAACGCCGAAGCCCCGTGGCAATCTCCCGTTTGGTGCTTACTTGGGATTGCCACGTCGTGGCGCAAATAGCGTCACTCCTCGCAATGATATTTAGAGACAAATTCCCCGCCAAACGGCGGGGAATTTCTTTACCAAATCTTTATATTTGCTTCAATGGAACTTCACGCCAGTCCGCTACACTTTTGCCGCAATGAAAAGGAGAATTATGAATAACACGTTGAAAATTATTTTGATTATCCTCGGCGTGCTGGTTCTGGCTGGTGGATTGTTCTTCGGAGGCATGTTTTTCTGGAACTCACAATATGGTGCACGGTTCGGCTTTTGGGGAATGCCGATGATGAATTATGGTTGGAATAATAATCAATCGGGTTATGGCCCAATGGGTGGACGCGGTTATGACTTTAGCAATGGCCAGCCTGGCTACAATTATGGTCCGATGATGGGCGGGCGCGGATTCGGTCCGAATAACGGACAACCCGGTTATGGGGGTGGATATGGCCCTTACGGTTATAACAATAATCAAAACGTCCAGCCGCTGACAGTGGATGAAGCAAAACAAGCCGCGCAGAAATACGTTGACAGAACAGGCATCAGCGGACTTAGTCTCGGCGAGGTAATGATCTTCAACAACAATGCTTATGTTGTTGTGAAAGAAACAAATACCGGCATGGGCGCATTTGAATTATTGGTTGATCCTGTCTCGAAAGTTGCGTATCCTGAATACGGTCCGAACATGATGTGGAATCAAAAATACGGCGGTTTGAATCATTCCGGGATGATGGGAGGCTATGCAGGGAATTGGTCTAATGCAGTTCCCTCGAATAGATCTTCGGATATGCCGGTGACTTCGGATCAAGCGATCAAGAATGCTCAAGCTTATCTCGATCAATATCAGCCGGGAACCGTGGCCGCAACCGATCCCGTCAAGTTCTACGGATATTACACACTCGATTTTTCAAAGGACGGCAAAGTTGCTGGCATGTTGAGCGTGAACGGTTATAGCGGTCAGGTCTTCCTGCACACGTGGCATGGAACCTTTGTCGAGGAAGCGCAATAATTTTTGTGGAACATAGGAGCAGTGATCTTCAGCGGCTCTTGCGTTTACAGGTAAAATGGAATTATGTCCAACGCCAAAATTCTTGTCATTGACGATGAACCGAGCATCACTAAATTGGTGACCGCGTATCTCAAGCCGGAAGGTTATGAAGTGCTTGTTGCGTCGGATGGGCCGTCGGGCTTGAAGTCCGCGCAAGTATTTAAACCTGACCTTGTCATCCTCGATGTGATGCTTCCTGGCATGGATGGCATGGAATTGCTTTCGCGTCTTCGCCGCGAATCAGATGTGTACGTCATCATGCTCACCGCTAGAACAGAAGAGACGGATAAAGTCGTGGGCTTGAGCATGGGCGCGGACGATTATGTGACCAAGCCATTTAGTCCGCGCGAGTTAACAGCACGCGTCAAAGCCGCGTTACGACGTGTCCAAACGGGAGCCGCTTCGGGGTCAGGGACGAACGTGTTAGCGTTTCGCCATCTGCGTTTGGACAACGGCGCACGCACCGTCCACGTGGACGAGAATCCAATTGACCTGACCGCAATTGAATTTGAGTTGCTTAAGGCGCTTGCTGAAAATCGCGGCCGCGTCTTGACGCGCGAACAGTTGCTCGAAAAAGTTTGGGGCGGCGATTATTTCGGCGAGATGCGCGTTGTGGATGTTCATCTTGGACATGTTCGCCAAAAACTTGGGCGCGAGGATTTGATCGTTACTGTGCGCGGTGTGGGCTATCGTTTCGAGGATGAAGTTTTATGATGAATTATTTACGCAGTCATCTCAGCGTGAAATTATTGCTTTCGTATTTGGCGATCATCACGATTAGTTTTCTTGTGGTGATCGTTGCCGGACAACTGAGCGCACCGACTGCGTTCAATCGTCATCTCGCGCAAATGGGGCAACCGGGTGGGATGGGAATGATGGGATTCGGACAGGGCCAGGGTTTTGGTCAAGGCTTTGGTCCAGGAATGATGCAGCAGTTCTATAGCGATTTTCGCGCCAGCTTCGATGAAGCGCTCACATATGCGGTATTTGCGGCAATCATCATTGCTGTGATTGTGAGCATCATCTTCAGCCGCGGTGTGGTTTCTCCGTTACGTGCGGTGATGAATGCCAGCCAACGCATTGCTGATGGACATTACGATGAACGCGTGAAGGTTCAAGGTTCTGACGAACTTTCACAACTTGCGGCGCGCTTCAATCAAATGGCGGGGAAGCTCGAACAAATCGAAGCGATGCGATTACGCTTGATTGGCGATGTGAGTCACGAACTCCGCACGCCGCTGGCAGCGATCAAAGGTTCGATGGAAGGCTTGATGGATGGCGTTCTTCCCGCGACCGAGGAAACGTATCGTGATCTTTATTCCGAAGCTGACCGCTTGAATCGACTCGTGGATGATTTGCAGGAACTCAGCCGCGTCGAAGCGGGCGCATATCAATTGAATATTCAGCCTGTGGATGTTTTGACTTTAACACAGACTGTGATGAAGCGACTCGGCCCTCAATTCGAATCCAAACGCATCTCTCTGGACTTCAAACTGGCTTCTGACCTTCCGCATGTTCTGGCTGACGAGGATCGCGCAATCCAGGTGCTGACGAATTTGGTCGGCAACGCGTTGCGGTACACACCCGAAGGCGGCGCGGTAACAGTCTCAGTTACGCAGCATGATAATGAAATTCAATTTGCAGTTCGCGACAATGGCATCGGGATTTCATCCGAACATTTGCCGCATATCTTTGATCGCTTCTATCGCGTTGATAAATCGCGTTCGCGTCGCGCTGGCGGCGGAAGCGGCATCGGCTTGACAATTGCGCGCGCCCTTGTCGAGGCACAGGGCGGACGTATTTGGGTTGAAAGTGATGGAGAAGGGAGTGGCAGTACGTTTACTTTTACGTTGCCCATTGCAAAATAAAATGCTTGACGACAAAACTCCTCCGTTACACGGAGGAGTTCTTGATCATGGTATCGGGGTGACTGTTCCTAATCCATCGTAGTCGGGCGGAATGATGTCCACGTCTGTGCATGAATCTTTTCCAACGCGTTGCAGCAAGCCGATGTTTGCAGATGTCACATCTACTTGAATTGGCGTGCCTTGCTTGAAGGTTGTGTCAACTGTCAATTTGAACGTCACTTGATAAGCCGCGGGAAGCGACGTTACACATTTTGTTTTGTCGGGATGAGGCCGCCCTTCGTCCAGGCCGTTGAGCGTCGCGCACATGTTGCCAATTTCTGCCATGCCGATGTTCTCGACTGTCACATACGCGTTGGTCACTTCGCCCATTCCGTGCAAAAAATCGAAGCTGGTATTGCACGAAAGGATCGTCGTCAGAACTTGAGATGATGGCGGGAGCGCGCTAGGAATCGTAATCGTTGCAATTGGCGTGGATGTGATTGAAATCGTGCTTGTAGAAGTGACCGTTTCAATCGTCGCAGTGGATGTGAACGAAGCGGTAGGAGAAGGTGTCAGGGTTGGCGTTTCGATTGATTGAGTCGGGGTCTGCGACGCGCTGGTTGCCGATGCGCTAAATGTCGCAGTAACCGGTGGCGGCAGAACAATAGGAGTGGCCGAATTAGGAAATGCCGTCGGCGTGAAGAACGGCGTTGGAGGCGGATTGTACGGTAGCGGTTCGACCGTCCAGCCTGAACATCCGGTTAGAAAAGTGGTTAATGCTATACAGAGTACGAGGAAGCGATTCATTCCCAACTCCTATCCGCTTTGATTCTATCTATTCTCGCGGGTAAAACAAGGCCCAAAAACGGAAAACGCCGTGACGAATCGAATCTCTGCCACACAAACAATATACTGCGGAATGGATTTGATTTCTTGCACGTTCGGACGGTTCAGTCAAAAAATGTTTGGCGGTGTGGAACACGAAAAAATTCCCACTTGACAAACGGCCATAAACTCTCTATACTGTTTTTACTAACACGTGTTACTAAAATAACCCGAAATGTCACCCGCCAAACGTTCCACTAGCCAGGATGTCGCAAAGCTCGCCGGTGTGTCTCGTACCACTGTCTCTTTTGTGTTGAACCAGATTGATGGCGTCAGCATTAGCGAAGCCACGCGGAAGCGCGTTCTGAAGGCTGCCAAAAAGTTGAACTACCATCCAAACGCTGCGGGACGAAAGCTTGTCAGCGGCAAATCAGATACGCTGGGCCTTGTATTGCACCAATCACCTGAACAAGTCTTTGCTGATGCATTCCTACCGCGCGTGATTCTGGGCGTGGAACAGGCGGCCATGCGGCTTGGATTTCATGTCCTACTTACACAAGTTGATCCGAAGGATAAGAACGGCTATGCTAGGCTCATCCGCGAGAATCATGTGGATGGAATTATCCTCTCTGGCCCAATGCAGGATGACGAGGAAATTGTCCGACTTCACCGCGAAGGTGTGCCGGTCATGTTGCTTGGCCAATTGCCGGATAGCAATCTGCCATTTGTGGATGTCAACGCAACCAGCGGCGCACAGACCGCTGTCAAACATCTCATTGAGCTGGGCCATAGACGGATCGCGATGATTACAAATGCGCCCCTTTCGTATACGTCATCGCAACAACGCAGAGATGGATATTTGCAAGCGCTTCGCAACGCGGACCTGAATGCGGATCCTGTTTTAATCAAAGAGGGGAATTACACCCCGGCCAGCGGCTATCGGGCCATGTCCGAATTGTTAAATCAATCACCGCGTCCGACCGCAGTTTTTATCGCCAGCGACGTTGTCGCGATGGGAGCCATTCTTGCGATTCGACGCGCCAGCTTACAGCTTCCGGACGACGTGGCACTTGTCGGCTTCGACGATATTCCGTTGGCTGAGTATTTTGATCCGCCGCTGACCACCATCCGGCTTCCCGCGTTTGGATTGGGATTGGCGGCTGCTGAAAGAGTGATCCAATTGATACAAGGAAAGGGCTTGGACAGCAATGAGGTTTTGATGGAAACAGAACTCATTGTGCGAGAGTCCACCGTTAGAAATTTAACGACGGCTTGAGATGTTTTTTGCGCGCATTTAGTAACACGTGTTAATAAAGAAAGGAGGTGACCTGCCCTCAAACTTTTGAACTTGTGTTATGTCAATTTCCAACTCGATAATCTCAAAAGGAGAAGAAAGATGAATAAGTTAAGCAAGATACTTGGCCTCGCATTGCTCGCCGCGTTATTCCTGGCTGCATGTGCCCCTGCAACTCCCACAGCGGCTCCCGCGACGCAACCGCCCGCGCCAACTCAAGCGCCCGCAACACAGGCGCCGGCTACTCAAGCACCAGCCGCAACCACTGCTCCAACACAAGCTCCCGCTTCAAATATTGATTGCAAAGGCGCGAAGTCCGGTGATACTTTGACCGTTGTCTATCAATGGTCGGGTAACGAGGAACAACTCTTCAATACAATCGTCAAGCCACTAGTGGATGCTTGCGGCATTAAGATCAATGCCCAATCCACCCGCGATGATGCTGTGCTTGATACGATGGTGAAGAGCACACCGCCCGACGTTCTATTTTGGCCGAACCTTAATCCCATAAAGCTCTATTCCGATAAGTTGGTGCCATTGGATACGGATGGCGCTAATGTAAGCAACTATGCCTCGGACTGGATTAGCTTGGGTACATCCAATGGCAAGCTACTGGCTCTGCCCGCCAAGGCTGATATGAAAACCCTCATATGGTACAGCCCTTCACAATTCCAGGCGCTTGGATATACCGTCCCGACAACCTTCGCTGACCTGCAGACCTTAGTAGACAAGATGGCTGCTGATGGCAATGTGCCGTGGGCAATGGGCCTCGAAAGCGGCGCTGCTACCGGCTGGACCGGAGCGGACTTCATCGAGGATATTCTGCTTGCTACGCAAGGAACTGATTATGTCAATGGCATCATTTCTGGCAAGGTGCCTTACAACGATCCTGGCGTGATGGCTGCCTACCAGATCTACCAGAAATGGGCCAGCGATCCGAAGTATACAGTCGGCGGATCAAACGGCACGGTCAGTACAAATTTCAACGACGCGATTCTTCAGGTCTTCTCAAACCCACCCAAAGCTATGATGGTTGACAAGGCCACTTTCGCTGCGGGTTCCATCACCAAACAGTATCCGAATCTGAAGTTGGGCACAGACTATAATGCGTTTGTGTTCCCCGGCGCGAAGGGCGTTCAAGTGAGTGCTGATTTTATGTATGCCTTCAGTAACTCGCCGGCTGCCCAGGCTTTGATTGCCTACTGGACTAGCGATTTGGGTGCCCAGAACTTTGCCGCTACCAATTGGGGTCTCTCGCCTAATAAGGCAGGTACTGGCAAATACACTGATCCATTGATGACCACATTGGGCAATATCTTTGCGAATGCAGGCGGCTACGCCTTCTCTACAGGTGATGCGCTTGGCGATCCCTATAGCACAGCTCAGTGGAAAGCTGTGGTCAATGTTGCACAAGGGCAAGATATCAAAACCAATTTGGATGCGGTTGCGGCAGCCCAGACACAGTCAATAAAATAGAGTAGAGGTCCAAGAAAAAGTAGAATCTGAATAACCGACCGGGGCATATTCTTGAATATGCCCCGGCTCGCCCCTCAACGAATGGAGGAACTATGGTTCCAAAAATCATGAAGCAGGGACGGCTGGCGCCATGGCTGTACTTATTGCCATCGCTGATCCTGATGACTGTATTTATCGTTTATCCGACGTTTGCCACATTCAGATTGAGCCTCCTTGACGCACACAGCGTAAACTCTGCGGCAACAACTTGTCAACCAGGTCAGCCTTGCTGGGGAATCTTCGAGAACTATCGCTACGCACTTACTAACCCGGATATGTTGGCGGCCTTACGCAATAATGCGCTGTGGATTCTGCTGATGGTTCCCGGAACAATCATCGGCGCGCTGTTCTTTGCGCTTCTGGCCGACCGTGTACCGTATGAGAACCTGGCAAAATCCATCATCTTCATGCCCATGGCTATTTCTTTCGTAGGGGCAAGTGTCATCTGGCGTTTTGTTTATGATTTTAAGAGTGGCGGTCCTCAAATTGGCATTCTGAACGGGATTATCACGGCATTTGGCGGGCAGCCCGTTGCCTGGTTGAGTGCGCCGATTATCAACAACTTTTGTCTCATGCTGGTCGGGGTCTGGCTGTGGGCCGGCTTTTGCATGACGATATTGTCCGCGGCGATTAAAGGAGTTCCTGCTGAAATCCTGGAGGCGGCCCGCGTGGACGGGGCAAATGAATTCCAGGTTTTTGGCAATATCCTGTTGCCTTCCATCATGCCGACCATCGTTGTTGTAACGACCACCATGACCATTATTATCTTGAAGATTTTCGATGTGGTCTACGTGATGACTGGAGGTTACTTCGATACGGAGGTTATCGCCAACCGTATGTTCGAATTGATCGTCACAAATACGGGCCAGTCCACTGCCATCGCTGTTGTCTTGATCGTTTTGACCATTCCCATCATGATCTTCAATGTACAACGATTCCGCAAGGAGGAGGCAGCGCGATGAATCCCCTCGGCCGACTTAACAAATTTTTGGGTAAAGTACCTGTTCATTTTGCCGTGATCTTGATGTGTTTGTTATGGGTGATTCCAACGCTGGGCCTGTTCGTTACTTCTTTCCGCTCGCGTGAAGCTGTGCTCACCAGCGGCTGGTGGACAGTATTTCTGCCTCAACCTCAGGCGGTTGGTCAGCCCGAATACACCAAGTATTGTTCTTCCTGCCACGGCGCAAACGGGAAAACAATTTCTGCAGCCGATTTATCAAATCCAAATCTTGTGAACCAATATCAAAGCGCAGCCAGCTTGTTGATTATGTTGCGTAACCCGATCAATGGTGAGCCACACCTTCTCAATCCTACGCTTCCTTCAACCCCGAAAGACGCGCTCAATACATTGACTCCGGTATTGACTTATCTTCAGACTCTTTCAGGCCAAAAGCAGGCATCAAGCCAATTCACCCTCAACAATTACGTGGACGCCATTGTGGGTTACAAAGGCACCGCGGATTATTTGCCAGACTGTCAAAATAAAGTACCTAGCACCTTGGCGGTGATGAATTGCAACGCCAGTGATATTCTCAATTCGGCAGGAATCGGCGTTGCCTTTATTAACACCTTCATTGTCGTTATACCAGCCACCCTCTTTCCCATCATCTTTGCTGCGTTAGCCGCGTACGCTTTTGCCTGGCTGGATTTCAAGGGGCGCCAATGGATATTCGCTTTATTGATTGGCATGCAAATCGTACCGTTGCAGATGGCCTTGGTTCCAATCGCACAACTTTATGTTCAGCTTGGAATTCAAAGCTCGTTTCTGGGAATATGGCTTTTCCATACCGGCTTTGGCCTGCCGTACGCCATCTACCTGATGCGGAACTTCATCGGTTCATTGCCGCGCGAGATTTTTGAATCCGCATATTTGGATGGTGCAAATCATTGGGCTGCGTTTCGGCGGCTGGCTCTGCCATTGGCAATGCCAGCTATCGCTTCGCTTGGTATTTATCAGTTCATCATGGTTGCGAAGGAA
>JAJYOO010000468.1 GCA_021796155.1 Chloroflexota bacterium | reverse complement strand
ACAAAACCATAATTGGTTTAAACAAAATCCGCGCTGGAAGGCGCGGATTTTGTTGTGTCCAGAAAAAGTCATGCACCAGTATCATTATCTTTGGAGCTATAGCCCGGCCCGCTCTTGAAGAAATCATAGTTCGGCTTAATGTCTTGAGTAAGGTCTACAACTTCGCCCGCTGCAAGCTGCTTGACAGTATCGAGAGAAATCTTATTTCCGTGGTGATTGGTGCCATCAAAGTGACCGGTCAATCCTACCTTGCTGATATACTCACCACCCTTGGCAGTATAAGCGGAGGGAACTTCATCCTCCGGGAAGATCGCTGCATACGGACATTCCGGCACACACGCGCCGCAGTCAATGCAGGTATCAGGATCAATGTAAATCCACGGCCATTTGTCGAGAGGAAAACCTGGAATCATGCACTCCACCGGGCAAACCTCGATGCAACCACGGTCGCGGACACACAAGCTGGTAATGATATGGGTCATATCGAATCTCCTTGTTATGAAATGAACAATTTCAGCGGCTATTATATCTTGCTTCCGCACATGTGCAAGATATAAATTATCACCATTGATAAGCCAATAAAAAAAGGGAACGCGGAAATTTCCGGGTTCCCTTTTGGCAGCTCAGTTTTCTAAAATTTCAAAACTATTTGGCAGCAAATCGCGCCGCAATCGAATCCCAATTGACCACACTCCACCAGTTGGTCACGTATTCCGCGCGGCGGTTTTGATATTTGAGATAATACGCGTGTTCCCAGACATCAATACCCATGATTGGAGTTGCGCCATCCGAGAACGGATTATCCTGATTCGCCGTCGAAACGACCGCGAGTCCACTGCCCTTCTTAACAAGCCACGCCCAACCAGAGCCGAATCGCCCGTTAGCAGCCTTGCCGAACTCTTCCTTGAATTTATCGAAAGAACCGAATGCTTTATCAATTGCCTTGGCGAGATCGCCTTTTGGCGCGCCGCCAGCTTTCGGCGCCATGATCTCCCAGAACATCGTGTGATTCCACGTGCCGCCACCATGATTGCGGACAGCCGTTCGCACATCTTCCGGGACGGCGTTCAAGTCTTTCAAGAGCGCCTCGACCGATTTCTTTCCCAATTCAGGATGCTTCTCAATCGCTGCATTCAGATTGGTAACATAGCCCGCGTGATGTTTGTCGTGATGGATTGTCATCGTTTGGGCATCAATATAAGGTTCCAACGCATCAACCGCGTATGGAAGTTTTGGAAGTTCAAAAGCCATCTTTCCTCTCCTTTGAGTTGGTCTCTCTCTGAATAGATTTTATGATTATTATCATCAAAATTGTATTCCTTCAAAAGATGCATGTCAAGCAACTAGGAGAAATGTTAATAAATCACTTATGTGACTAGACAAAATCGCGCACAATTCCGGATTTTTATACGATTATTTCAACGGTATACTTGCCGCATCTTCCCGGACTTATAACGGACTTCGTTATGAACAAAAATCAACCCCTCATCATTCTTCCGTTTGCGCTCTTTATCGCAATCCTTGCCGTTTCGACGGCCTCCATTTTCATCCGCTTCGCGCAAAAGGACGCGCCTTCGCTGACGATTGCCGCGCTGCGCCTGGCTTTTGCCAGCCTCGCGCTGACGCCATTCGCGTTGACACATCACCGCACGGAATTGAAAAAATTGAATCGCCGCGATCTTTGGCTCGGACTTCTCTCCGGTTTATTCCTTGCGGTTCATTTCGGCACATGGATTACTTCGCTCGAATACACCACCGTCGCGAGTTCGGTAATTTTCGTCAGCACCGGGCCGTTATGGGTCGCGTTGCTTTCGCCGTTTCTGCTAAAAGAAAATCTTTCGCGGTCTGCCGTTTTTGGATTGATCCTCGCCCTCTTTGGCGGAATCATCATCGCGGTATCTGGCGCGTGCGTTTGGGATAATGGATTATCGTGCTCACTATCTGATGCATTACATGAACGCGCTATGTGGGGAAATTTTCTCGCGTTGGTTGGCGCCTGGGCCGTGACTGGCTATCTCATCATCGGACGCAGATTGCGCGGAAGCATGTCGCTGGTTCCATATATCTTTCTCGTCTATGGCATGGCCGCGATTGGACTGATCATCGCGATGTTCTTTGCTCATGAAACACCTTTTGGGTATCAGCCAATTACGTATGTATGGTTATTACTCCTCGCTTTAATTCCGCAACTGATTGGCCATTCGACTTACAACTGGGCATTGCGTTATCTACCTGCCGCGTTCGTCGCGGTGACAACTCTCGGCGAACCGGTTGGTTCGGCTATTCTTGCGTATTTCATCTTACAGGAAGTTCCTACTTGGTTTACAATTTTGGGCGGCGTTTTGATCCTGGCCGGGATTTACATCGTTTCGAGACAAAACATAAACGAGCTTGAATTATCCGAAGCCACTTAAGCAACATCATCAAAAGACTTCGCAGAAAAAGAAAAGAGAAAATCTGCGTAATCTGTGCAATCTACGGATAAAAAATGAAACTTTCA
>JAJYOO010000467.1 GCA_021796155.1 Chloroflexota bacterium | reverse complement strand
GAAAACAAATCCTGGCTCGACGACTTCACGCTTTTCATGGCGTTGAAAGAATCAAACGGCGGCGGCTCATGGGCGCAGTGGCCGGCCCCGATCCGGAAAAGAGACGAGGCGGCGTTATCGCAGGCGCGTCAAACGCTGGCCCAAGCCATTGCGCGTTACGCCTTCTATCAATTCATCTTTTTCAAGCAATGGTCGGCTTTGCGTGATTACGCCCACGGAAAAGGAATCAGGATCATCGGCGACATTCCAATTTTTGTCGCCGATGATAGCTCGGACGTTTGGGCGCACTCTGAATTGTTTTATCTCGATGAGGAGCGGCGTCCGACCGTTGTGGCTGGAGTCCCGCCGGATTATTTTTCGCCGACCGGACAGTTGTGGGGCAATCCGCTTTATCGCTGGGAGAATCATAAGGCGACCGGTTATTTGTGGTGGCTGGAACGCTTCCGCGCGATTCTGAAAATGGTGGATATCGTCCGGCTCGATCACTTCCGCGGGTTTGCCGCGTATTGGGAAATCCCCGCGGGCAATCCGACGGCGGAGATTGGCCGCTGGGTTCCCGGTCCCGGCGCGGACTTGTTGGATACGATTGCAAATGGTTTGAAAGATATTTCAGATGATGGTAAGCTTCCGATCATCGCAGAAGATTTGGGACTCATCACAAAGGATGTGATCGAATTGCGTGAACGATACCATTTGCCCGGCATGAAAATTTTGCAGTTTGGTTTCTCCGGCCCGGACAATCCATTCTTGCCGCATCTTTATGTGCAGAATTGCGTGGCGTATACCGGCACGCATGATAACGACACGGCGCGCGGCTGGCTGAATACCGCGCCCGACAAAGAGCGTGAGTTTGCGCTGCGTTATTTGAACATTGAACCTTGCGAAGGTTCTGAACCTTCGCAAGGTTTTGTGTGGGATTTGATTCGAACCATCTGGTCTTCGGTGGCAATGTTCGCCATCGCGCCGATGCAGGATGTGCTGGATTTGGGCGGTGACGCGCGCATGAATTTCCCCAGCAAATTGGGCGGCAACTGGGAATGGCGAATGAAGGAAGAAGATATGAATGAATCTCTTGCAACCAGGTTGCGCGAGTTGAATTACGTTTATATGCGATAGATTGATAAAAACAGCAAAAGCTTTTGTTTTAGGCATAACGCTGTGTTGGGCGGCCTGCTGAGTAAGGCGTGTTTCACTTGGTCCTTCACTTTACCATCGCCTCATTATAGTATTTGACCGCAGCTTCAATATCATCTCGCCCGACATCAGGCCAATAGGTCTGGGTGACATACACACACGCATAGGCACTTTGCCATAACAAAAAATTACTTAAACGATGCTCGCCACTGGTACGAATAATCAAGTCAACATCGGGCAATCCAGTTGTCCATAGATAATGATTGATCGTAGACTCGGAAATAGTTTCCAACTTGACGTGTTCTGCCAATAATTTGCGAGTCACATTTACTAGCTCAGCGCGTCCCCCATAATTGAAAACAAAATTAAAAATTTCAGGCCCATTGTGTTCGGTCAGAGTCACTGCCTCATCAAGGACTCGCAATGCCTTGGATGAAAGCCTATCACGCCGGCCACTATGGATAAAGCGAACGCCTCTTTTATGCAATTCTTTTACAAACTCGGATAAATATTTTTCCAGAGAGTGCATGATATAGCCCACTTCTGCTTTGGGTCGATTCCAATTTTCTGTGGACCAGGCATACGCCGAGACGATTTGAATACCAAGATCATGACAGATTTCTAATACAGGAGGAATGTGTTCAAATCCAGCTTTATGCCCTGCGCTTCTGGACAGCCCTCGTTGTTGCGCCCAACGCCCGTTGCCGTCCATAATCAGCCCAATATGTTTCGGTACAATCATAAGCCTCCAATTTTCAGAGCAAATGGATTGGTCATCTAGCCGCCCAACGATGTTTTATCCTGCCGTCGGCTGTGTAGCTCCTTATCTGCAGATTATACGCTCACAGTTCATGGTCGCGACACGGAGCTTTCGCGATCCGTCAAATTGACGGCAATTGCCTTGCTGGCTTTGATCAAATTCTCCGGCGTGATCATGATTTCGTTTCCCCATTGCCCCGCGCCGACACCGAGAATCAGTTCATTCAACAATGATGCTTCGAGAAAAGATCGAAATCCTTCCGGCTGCCAGCAAAAGGGCGGAATGGAGCCAATCACATATCCAGTCGTTTCTTTGACCATGTCCGGCGCGGCCATTTGAATGTTGCGCGAGCCAATGGCTTTTTTGAGATTCCCTGAAATTGCATTCTGATCGCCGCCGAGCATGACAAGCACGCGTTCGCCTGAGTCCACTTGAAAGATCAGCGTCTTGACGGCTTGCCGTTCCACAAAACCCAGCACTCGGGCGACATTGGCCGCGCCTTTTTCGGTCCCGGTTGGGAATGTTCGCGCTTCGTAGGGGATGTTGAGATTGTCGAGAAAAATGTGTGATGGAAGTTTCATTTTTTATCCACAGATTCCGCAGAAGAA
>JAJYOO010000466.1 GCA_021796155.1 Chloroflexota bacterium | reverse complement strand
CAGCCAACCACTTTAGCGCGTGTTCAATGGTCACGAAGATTATTTCGTCAAAAATTATTCCGCCAAAACCATCCTCGGACGCATGGCGAAAAAAGATGAAATGAATGGCGCACTTTTGTTTTTGGCGTCGGATGCTTCATCGTACATGACGGGAAATAATGTCGTTGTCGATGGCGGTTGGACGGCATGGTAGCAATTTCACCACAAAGACACCAAGTACACAAAGAATCCTTTGTTTGCACGAAGAAAAACTTGGTGATCTTTGTGCCTTTGTGGTGAGAACATGACAGAAGTTTTGGCAATCATTCCCGCGCGCGGAGGCTCGAAAGGTATCCCGCGCAAAAATATTCGTAACTTTGCAGGCTATCCACTCATTGCGTGGAGCATTGCCGCAGCCAAACAATCCGAGTCTGTGACGCGAGTCATCGTCAGCACGGATGATGAAGAGATTGCGGCGGTGGGGCGTGAGTGGGGCGCGGAAACGCCATTCCTGCGTCCCGCAGAATTGGCGCAGGATAATTCCACTGACCTTCCGCTTTTTGAACACGCGCTAAAGTGGTTGGCTGAAAACGAAAACTACAGACCCGATGTCCTGATTCAACTGCGCCCGACTTCACCGATCCGCCCGCGTGGTTTGCTTGATGATGCGATAAAAATTTTGCTCGATCATAACGATGCAGATTGTGTGCGCGGCGTTGTCCCTGCCGGACAAAACCCGCATAAGATGTGGCGCTTCGATAATGCCAATCAGCCGATGAAACCGTTATTAACTGTCGAGGGGATCGCCGAGCCATATAACGCGCCGCGACAAATCCTTCCGCCGGTGTATTGGCAGACCGGTCACATCGATGCGATTCGCACATTGACGATTCACAATAAACATTCGCTGACGGGCGATGTCATTTATCCGCTGGTGATCGATTCAAAATATACAGTGGACATTGATAACCTGTCCGATTGGGCGAAATACGAATCGCTGGTTTACAGCGGACTCGAAATGGTCAGCCCGGGCAAGGCGCGTCGTCCGATGCCGAAGACGATCAAGTTAATTGTCTCGGATTTCGACGGTGTGATTTCTGACGGCCGCGTCTGGACGGATGAAAACGGTCATGAAACGGTGGCCGCTTCACGGTCCGATTCGATGCGGGTGGCGGAGCTGCGTCGGCGTGGAGTCGAGGTGATGATCCTTTCGTCGGAAGTCAATTCTGTTGTGTCGGCGCGCGCTAAAAAGATGGGCGTCGAGGCGATACACGGCGTTGGACTTTCTAAAAAGGGCGACGCGCTGAAACAATTGCTGGCTGAGAAAAAGCTGGATGCCTCTGAAGTTATTTATGTCGGTAACGATTTCAATGACCTGCCTTGTTTTGAAATTGCGGGCTGGTCGGTTGCCGTGGCCGACGCATATCCCGAAGTTTTGCGCGCCGCTGATTTTGTGTTGAACACGCGCGGTGGTCATGGCGCGGTGCGTGAGTTATGTGATCTGGTTTTGAAAAATATTTAACGTCATTGCGAGCGATGGTCGAGACGCAAGCAGTTGGGACCGAGCGAAGCAATCTGTTGATAGCACGAGATTGCTTCGGGCTTCGCCCTCGCAACGACATAATTCCGATAAGGAGAAAAAATGGCACGCGAAATTAAATTTGGAAATCGAATGGTCGGGGATGGACATCCGGCTTATGTGATCGCTGAAATCGGGATCAATCACAACGGCGATCTTGAGATCGCAAAGCAAATGATCGACGCGGCTGTCCACGCCGGTGCGGATGCGGTGAAATTCCAGAAGCGCACACCGGAAGTTTGCACGCCGCCCGAACAGCAAAAACAAATGCGCGAGACGCCGTGGGGTTACATCACCTATTTGGATTATCGTTACAAAGTCGAGTTCAACGAAGAGCAGTATCGCGAGATCGATCGTCACTGCAAAGAGAAAGGCATCGCATGGATGGTCTCGGTGTGGGATGAGCCGTCAGTTGACTTTATGGAAAAATTCGACACGCCCGCGTATAAAGTTCCATCAGCGTCATTGACGGATCACAACTTGCTCAAGTATGTCCGCAAAACAGGCAAGCCGATGATCATCTCGACGGGCATGTCGACGATGGAGCAAATCCACAAGGCCGCGAAAGCTGTCGGCACGGATAACTTGTTGATCATGCACTGCACCAGCACGTATCCGTGCGAACCGGAAGAGTTGAATTTGAAAATGATCGAGACACTTCGCAAGGAATTTCCACATAACCCGATCGGTTATTCCGGACACGAAGTCGGACTCGTGCCATCGGCTGTCGCGGTCGCGCTGGGCGCGTGCTCGGTCGAACGCCACCTGACGCTTGACCGAGCCATGTGGGGCAGCGACCAGGCTGCTTCGGTCGAGCCTGGCGGCTTTGAACGACTGGTGAAATATATCCGCGTCAGCGAGGCGTCGATTGGTGACGGAGTGAAGAAAGTTTATGAGTCCGAAAGATCATCAATGAAGAAACTGCGCCGCGTCGTTTCGGACGAT
>JAJYOO010000046.1 GCA_021796155.1 Chloroflexota bacterium | reverse complement strand
GTTACAATTGGTTTGGATGATACGGTTATTGTTGACGCGGATGATGCGCTGCTCGTCTGCAAGGCAGACCAGGCGCAAAAGGTGCGCGAAGTGGTTGAAACATTTCCGTTCATGTCCGGGAACAACACATCAAAGAGCGTATCCCACGAGCCGACGTCATTCCAGCCGAGTCCGCTCGCAGGTAGGATGGCTACATTTTCGGCTTTTTCCATCACGGCATAATCCACTGTCTCGCTCTTCAAATCCATCCAATTGGATTTCAAAGTTTCATCGCGTCGGGATGTATCCCATGCTTTGACGATCTTCTCCAACGCCGCGGATAATGCCGGCATTTGTCTTTCGATTTCATCCAAAATCGTGTCTACGTGCCAGATGAACATGCCGCTGTTCCACGAATGATCGCCCGAACGCAGGAAACCCTGCGCCGTTTCTTCATCCGGCTTTTCTTTGAAACGCTTCACTTTATAGACCGGATATTTAAATTCGGCTTTTAATAACTCGCCTTGTTGAATATATCCGTACGCGGATGATGGGTATAGCGGAGCAATTCCAAGCGTGACAAGATATTTATGTTCAGCCACGTCGAACGCGGCGCGCAAAAGATAATGGAACAAATCGCGGTTACGGATGAAATGGTCCGAGGGCAGAATTGCCATCACTGCTTCCGGATCCCGCTTCTTCAACACCGCGGCGGCCAACCCAACAACAGATGCAGTCCCGCGCGGCGCGGGCTCGATCAAATAATTTTCCCCAGGGATCGAAGGAACTTGTGAACGCATCTCATCTGCTTGTTCTTTAACAGTGACGACGAGAATACGTTCCGGAGGAAATAGATCCGTCAGCCTTGCAACGGTGCTTTGAAATAATGTCTCTTCACCGAGCAAAGGCAAAAGCTGTTTTGGACGATTCTTTCTGGAGACCGGCCACAGACGAGTCCCGCCGCCGCCCGCCATAATGACCGCGTAGGCATGTTCATTCATAACGATTCCCTAAACAGAGTAGCCCGATTGTACCTCACGAACTGCGACGTAATTCATTCCGCCGACTTGTCTCACCATTCCTTTGAGTTCCATCATCACCAAAGCTGCGGAAACTTTTTCAACAGGTAAGCCAGTTTGATTGCGGATTTCATCCACGTGTAACGGTTCATCGCCGAGCGCATTCAACAACTGCGCTTCGACTTCATCAGCAGGCAAAATCTTTCGTGCTGCTTTTTGCGCGCCGACCCGCGTCAGATTCAAAGCTTGCAATAAATCCTGCGGAGTCAACAAAGGCAACGCGCCGTTCTGAATTAATTTATTCGTGCCTTTCGACTGCGGCGCAAGTATACTACCCGGCACTGCAAAAATTTCGCGACCTTGCTCAGCCGCAAACTCCGCGGTGATTAACGCTCCGCTCGTTTCACCCGCTTCAATGACAACGACCGCCAATGATAACCCGGAAATGATTCGATTACGCGGCGGAAAATTTGTACTCTCCGGTGCGGTGCCAACTGGATAATCGCTGACCAGCGCGCCGCGTGACATCATTTGTTCTGCGATCGCGCGATTCTCCGGCGGATAAATTCGATCCACACCGGACCCTAAAACGGCGACCGTTCTCCCGCCGGCTTTGATCGCGGCTGAATGCGCCACGGCATCCACGCCGCGCGCTAAACCGCTGACAACTGTCACGCCGTTGGCCGCGAGAAACGCAGACAATTCTTCTGTAACCTGACGACCATATGATGTGATTTTACGCGTCCCAACGATGGCAACTGCAAAATGGTCTTCGGGAAGGATTTCTCCGCGCACATACAACACAGGTGGCGGTTGTTCAATTTCTTTTAATCGCGGTGGATAAAGTTCATCATTCCAGGTTAAGATTTTAATTCCCTGTGCAACGATCTTATCCCACAGTTTTTCAAGGTCAACGCTCTTGCGGACTTCAAGCAATCGTTCAACAATTTTCGGATTTAATCCCGCCGCGCGAAACTCACCAGGCGCGCTCTGCCATGCAGTTTTTGCGTCACCAAAATAATCAATCAGCGACTGCAAGCGCACCGCCCCGATGCCGCGCACAAGTGTGAGACCAACCCAGAATTGCTTTTCGTTCATAGCGATCTTCGATGCTCGATATTGGATATTCGACTCTCAAATAACGAATATCGAATTTCGTTCTACGGCTCCTCGATCAAACCGTCTAGCAAGTGAACGCGAATTAAACGGCGATCCGCTTCGATGTCCAGAACGACCGACGGAATGACCGGCAACAAGATTTCGGTTCCATCGGGACGAGTCGCAACATAGACATCGTTGGCACCCGTCTGCATGATTTCAATTAATTTGCCTACGGTTTTATCTTCCTCATCCACCACATCAAAGCCGATCAACTCGTGATGATAATATTGCCCTTTTGGCAATTGCGGCCGATCTGCCGCCGTGACATACACCAACTGATTACGATAGCGCGCCGCGTCTTCGGGCTTATCAAGGTCTTTGAATTTTACCAACAAGCCTTCCTGATGAAATCGCGTTCCATCAATCATCATCGGTTGATGCTTATCACCGACAAAGACTTTCGTTTTCGGTTTAAGACGTTCAGGAAAATCAGTATGGACTTCCATCACCATTTCGCCCCGCACGCCATGCGCCCGCCGCAAAAATCCGACTACTAAATATTCAGGCTCACCGGCGGACGGCGAGCCTGAACCAGCGTTGCTTGAAGTTTTTCGTGCCGCCATTATTCCGGCTCAGTCACGTCGAGTGTGGCCTGCTTGCCTTCACGTTCAGCCGCTACCCGCAAAAGTGTACGGATCGAGTTGGCAACCTTTCCGCTCTTGCCGATCACGCGGCCCATGTCGTCCTTGGCCACGCTCAATTCAAGTCTGATATGGTCGCCGTTCCCGTATTCGCGGACTTCCACTTGTTCGGGATGATCAACCAGCGATTTGGCAATGAATTCGATGAGTTCTTTCATGATGCATCACTTCCCTCTCCCTTTTTGGGAGAGGGTCAGGGTGAGGGCATTAATCCTTACGCGTCTTGACGGGTGCAGCACGCTTTGCAGTAGCTTCAGCCGCTTCTTTCAGAAGAGTCTCAACTGACTCGCCCTTCTTGAAACGCTCGAAGCGATCCAGCACGCCCGCACTTTTGAAAACCTGGTCAACCGATTCAGTCGGCAGAGCGCCATTCTTCATCCAATGATAGACGCGGTCTTCCTTGATGTTCAAAGTAGCGGGCTCCGTGCGTGGATTGTAGAAGCCGAGGATTTCCAAAAACCGTCCATCGCGCGGGGCTTCCTTGTCAGCCGCTACGATACGATATGAGGGCTGCCCTTTTAAACCGATGCGGCGAAAACGAATTCGAACCATTGAAAACGTACTCCTTCAATTAATTATCTTTTGATTTGGTTCAGTCAAGCGAGAGAGGGGTGCGTGAAAGGACGCGCTCGCAAGCCCAAAACCCACAGGCGCATATTTTACCAGACTTTTTGATTTGAACCGCGAGTGAAGAAGTCTTGGGTCATGAAAATAATTCGCCGATGAAATTGCGCCCATGGTTACTGCATTGACCAGATTCGCAATAAAATGAAGTCGCTTCAGAATCTCAGCGCAAGTTTTTGATTTCATTTTTCCAAAAACTTTTCGAGCCATTTGCCAAGCCAGGGATAACGAAAGTCATGCCCGCTGGCAACAGAAACCGTCGCAATCAAACGAACTATAAAATAAACCAAAGTCATGGGAATAAAACAGGAAAAGGTAGCAAACGGGAACATCATCGGCAACACGAACAATGGGTCAACATTATCCGGCGATGATGCGCTGTTGATAGACGCAAACAAGATTCCAAAAGCGCCGACAAACATTACGCCAAATAAACAAATCATCAAGACCATGTTGACCAAAATAGCAATGGCTTCAAAAGCCAGTGATTGCAAAGATTGAAAACGAACGAACGGAGACTTGTCCTTCTGAACAGCCCAGACGATTAATGCCGCAATCAGCCCAAAGAAATGAGCCAGTGCGGCCATGCTGCGTTCATCGGAAGTTGAGGACGAAGATTCTGCCGTCGTCATTTGCTCGCCTCTGGTTGAACCTGCCGGTCGAGTCCCATACGTCGAAATATTATGTTGCCCAAGATCGGATATTTGTAATCCTTGCCGCGTAGTACCTTGATCGAAGCGATAAAAGCAAAAAGCTGATAAAGCGGCCCAAGGATAAGAAACACAAACATAAACAATAAGAATGGAACGAAGAAAAGGAGTCCGACTATGGGATTTAACTGAGAATTGTTAGACGAACTACTTAACATGAACACCGCCATTGTGCCAAAGATGAAGAACATATAAACTGCCATGAAAACAAAATAAGCCAGCATACCTAGTCCTTGATAGATTGTTGCCTGCAAAGCCTGAAATTTCAAGCGACCTGACCGTTCCTTCTGCGTTATCCAAACAATCAGCGGAACAACAATTCCCCACAGCAAAAGAATGGCCGTGGAATGCCCCACCGCAGCGACCAAACGGTCCTCTTTGTCTTCATCAAGCATTGATTCAGTCGCCGCAGAATATCCAAGGAAGCGCGCAAGTTGGCTTCCAAATAATGGATAACGAAACTCGCGTCCAGTCAGCGAGAATATTGCCCCTATGATGCCGATCAATACATACAGACCAAACACAGCAAACAGGATTCCCCATGTCGCAAAGGGAAACAACATCCCCAAAACCTCGGGGTTATTCGAATGCTCAAAAGAAGATGCAGAGATTGGGATAGCAACGATCAAAAAGCAAAACATCAGAATTGGCACAACAGCGACCCAAAGCCAAAAGAAGAGGATTTGATATACCATCGCCTGCAACGCGTGAAAAGCCGCATACGCGGATTTCTTCCGTTGGGTAAACCACACCACGACCGGAAGTATAGGCCCAAAGAAAAATAAAAGAGCCGAACCATGTGCCAAAGCTGCCCACACTCGCTCTTCAGAATTCACGACTTTGCCTTCCATACAACCCTCCAATCAAACTAATGTATCCCACAAGGAAAATTATATTCGTAAACTTTATAAATACAAGCGCTTCATCTTGGATACGCTAACGATACCAACGAACGAAAACCAGCATAGGCAGACGGCATGTCTTCGGCAACAAATGAAAGCATCAAGCCATCACGCGTCGCGCCCGGCATAAGCATCGAACGGTCGGCCATATCGGATGTAAAAAGCTCAACTGTGACTTTGATCGGCGTTTTGATGATAAAAGGTTGTGGCGCGTTCTTCTTTGCTAAGTGTTGCACTGCGCGGTGCGCGCACTTTTCGATCAATTCCTGCGTCATATTGGGAGTCAGGCATTCGGCGGCAAACCTTCCAGTTGCCTGCTTGACAAGAGCCGTTTCAACCGTGCCAAGTTGTTCTGTAATTTGTGCACAGGCTGTTTGGTCGCCGGTCGTCATCAAAACAGGAATTCCATAATAACCGGCTAACGCGGCGTTCAAAGTGTATTCACCTGCCAACTTTTCATTCAACCAAACATTCGCAACACATTTGCTTGACCAGGTATGATCGAGTACGGCATCTGCAGAGCCGTGACGTGCATGGTATCCGACGAACAAAACGCCGTTGATTCCCTGGCCGATTCCTTCCATCATCGAAGATGGCGACGGCGAACCGGAATTGAGACGTGCTCGCGGGTCAAGTTCCTCGACGAGGATGTTCGAGCCGTTCCAATGTCCGTCTGATACGATCACTTCATCCGCACCGGCATCGAACGCGCCGCGCACCGCCGCGTTGACGTCAGCCGTCATCAGCCTGCGAAAGCGTTCATACTCCGGATGGCCGGGTGTGACCTGATCCCAATTTGTGACGCCAGTAATACCTTCCATGTCAGCCGAGATCAAAATTTTCATCCAAGCCTCCACAATTTTTGTTCATTGTATCAGAGCAGGCATGCAAGCCATCTGCATCTTTTTGCACGGTATAATCGTGGCAGCATATTCCATGGAGGCTCAAGTGAGTGACGCTCTTTTTCCCCTAAGCAATGAACACAAAATGATTCGAGATGCCGCACGCGATTTTGCAAAAAACGAAATCGCCCCGATCGCGGCGCAATTTGATGAAAGCGGCGAGTTCCCATACGAGACCATCAAGAAAATGGGTGCGATGGGATTCATGGGCATCGAAGTGCCGGAACAATATGGCGGGGCCGGTATGGATACGATGTCCTATGTATTGGCGCTCGAGGAGATTTGCAAAGTGGACGCATCGCATGGCGTCATCATGTCGGTCAACAATTCGCTGTATTGCCACGGCATCATGAAGTTCGGGACCGAAGAACAAAAGCAGAAATTTCTCAAACCGGTCGCTTCGGGACAGGCGATCGGCGCTTATTCGCTGACCGAACCAATGTCCGGATCGGACGCGGGGACGATGAAAAGCCGCGCCACGCGGGACGGTGATTTTTATGTCATCAATGGACGCAAATCCTGGGTCACAAGCGGGCCCGTCGCGGACTACATGGTTCTCTTCACGATGACCGACCCGGCCCAAAAACACAAAGGCATCAGCGCTTTCTTGATCGACACGAAAAATGCACCCGGATTCGTCCGCGGCAAAAAGGAACCCAAGATGGGCATTCGCGCGTCTGCAACGAGCGAAATCATTTTCGAGAATTGCCGCGTGCCTGTCGCCAATCGTCTTGGCGAAGAGGGCGATGGATTCAAAATTGCGATGACCGTTCTCGACGCCGGTCGAATCGGGATTGGTTCGCAGGCACTGGGAATCGCTGAAGGTGCGTACGAAGCAAGCATTGCGTATGCGCGCGAGCGCGAAGCGTTCGGACAAAAGATTGGCGAATTTCAGGGAACTGGATTCAAAATTGCAGACATGAAGACGCGTATTGAAGCTGCCCGCCTTTTGATCTACAACGCCGCCGCAGCGAAAGAACGATCCAAAGAGACCGGTGAACGTTACACGCTTCAATCTTCGATGGCGAAATTATTCGCATCTGAAACAGCCATGTTCTGCGCCCATGCCGCGGTCCAAATCCACGGCGGAATGGGATACAGCAAAGAACTGCCCGTTGAGCGTTTCTTCCGCGATGCGAAGATCACAGAAATTTACGAAGGCACCAGCGAAATCCAGCGGCATGTAATCAGCCGCTCTGAGTTGGGACTCAAATAATTCCGCCTTCAACAATGGCTTTTTACGCAGAGTCGCTGAGACTAAATAGCATTCTCGTTTGCGTCTTCGCGACTCTGCATTAAGTTTTTTCCCATGCAAATTCCGCAAAGCGATAACTTGATTAGAAAGAAGACATCATGAAAGCCGTTTTGTTCCACAAACATGGCGGACCTGAAGTTTTGGAATACACCGATTTCCCAAAGCCAGAACCAAGGCTAGGCGAAGTTCTGATTCGCTTACGCGCCGCGGCTCTCAACCGCGTGGACGTGACCGTTCGTAACGGGTGGCCGGGACTCAAGCTGGAACTTCCGCACATCAACGGCGCGGACGGCGCGGGCGAAGTCGCTGCGTTGGGCGAAAGTATCAACGATTTTCAAGTCGGTGATCATGTGGTCATCAACGCTAATATTGGCTGCGGCAAATGTGATTATTGTCTTTCGGGCTGGGACAACATGTGCCGCGATTGGCATTTGCTTGGTGAGACCATGTGCGGAACCTACGCGGAATATATCAGCCTGCCAGCGCGCCAGCTTTATAAATTGCCAAATGATTTTGATTTCCATGTTGCCGCAGCGGCCGCGTTGGTTTATCAAACCGCGTGGCACTCGCTGATCACACGCGGGAATCTGCGCGCCGGTGAAACGGTGTTAATCGTCGGCGCGAGCGGAGGCGTAAATACTGCCAGCGTGCAGATCGCCAAATTTAGCGGCGCCCGCGTCGTCGTCGTGGGTTCCGATGCAAAAAAATTGGAACTGGCAAAATCGCTCGGCGCAGACATCGTCATTGACCGGTCAAAGGAAGAAGATTGGTCGAAAGCTGTTTTCATCGCAACAGATAAACGCGGCGTGGATGTCGTCGTGGATAACGTCGGCGCAACATTTATGTCCAGCTTGCGCGCGTTGCGAAAAGGCGGACGATTATTGACCGTCGGCAACACAGGCGGTCCGAAATTTGAAATTGATAATCGCTTTGTATTTGCCAAGCATCTTTCGATCATTGGCTCAACGATGAGCCATATAAAAGATTTTAGAACTGTGATGGATTTGGTTGTGGCCGGAAAACTAAAACCGGCAATGGATAAAACTTTTCCGCTTCAGGATGCGGCGGCAGCTCAGGAGAGACTCGGCCGCGGCGAGCAATTAGGAAAGATTACACTTAGCATTGGACAGTAGATGAAGAAACAGTTTCCATGGTTTGAAATTATTTTAACGGTGGTGTTTATCAGCATTCAGTTGTATGCGACTTTTGCGAATGGCTATGACATGGCGAACAACTGGTTCATCCGGGACGACGCCTATTATTATTTCAAAGTGGCCCAAAACGTCAGCCTAGGGCGCGGGCTCACTTTTGACGGCATTCACTCAACCAATGGATTCCATCCGCTTTGGCTGCTGATCTGCATCCCAATTTTTGCATTGGCGCGCTTTGACTTGATCACTCCCTTGCGCGTGGTGTTGTTTGTGATGAGTCTGTTCAGCCTCGGCACTGCGCTTTTGTTGTACCGGATTCTCAAGGATACACTTTCACCTGCCGCAGGAATGCTTGTGGCAATCGTTTGGACGTTCAGCGGGTACATCCAGGCAATCTTTTATCATTCAGGGATGGAATCGGGGGTCGCACTTTTTTGTTTGTTGATTCTTCTCTACGCGTTGTACCAATTTGAAAAAGGAAGAAAAGATAAACAGCCAACGCTTCGTCAAATTGCATTGCTTGGAATTTTTGCAATGCTGGCAACGTTGGGTCGCCTCGATTTGATTTTCTTTTGCGTGATCGTCGGCTTCTGGATCATCTTCCGTGATTCGCCGATCCGTTATTTTATTTTGGTTGACATCCTGGCAATTTACGCATCCACGTTAATTGCATTTGCCGCGCGGCTGGGCTTCTGGTCTTATTACGACAACACCAACGCCGCCACACTCATGGTCGTTGCGGGATTGCTCATCAAAATGCCAACATATTATTTCCTCGGATTGTATCAAGAACCTGCCTTGTGGAAGCCAAAAGCTTTGTTGAGAAACGCTATCATCGCGGGGGGCATCAGCAGTGCAGTGTTATCTGCGATGATGTTGGCCGCTGTTGCACTGCATGTGATCCCGTCAATATCACTCGTCGTCCTCACGATGGATGCAGCCATTTGTCTTGGAAGTATTCTTGTGACTCGCTTCATCGCGCGTGGACTTTGGGCGGCTTCCGGCTTGACACAGATGGCCTCGCCTGTTGATTTCTTCAAACTACATTGGCAGGATTGGCTAAAGGAAGGCTCAGTCTATTATGGAATTTTGGGCGGAGTCATCTCCCTTTACATGCTTTGGAACAAAATCGCTTTTGGCACAGCCAGTCCGGTCAGTGGACAGATCAAACGCTGGTGGGCTTCTTACCTTGTCAGCGCCTTCGGCGGCGCGCCCAAAGACTATCTTTCGTTTTTCATGATCAACCCAGCAACGGATGGAGCTGCCCAATTCGACAGCTGGGCGCCGCTCACTTCCTGGCTGGGTAGTTTGAGCAATCTGATCGCCGCACACTTTTCCCAGCCTCTGTTTGCAGACTTTTGGAGGCAAAACTATCTGCTCATTCTTGTGTTATCAGTCCTGGCTTTTTGCGGACTTGTTTACTTAAGCCGGACATACGCCATTCGAGCCGTTATTTTGACTGGCATAATCCCGTTGTTCATCGGCAGTTGGATACAAACCCTTTCCTACAGCACCACAGGTTATGTATCTCCCAAAGAATGGTATTGGCTGACCGAGGAGTTGTTTTTGATGATCGCAGGAGCATTGACATTGGACATGTTGTTCAAGCTCCTGTTCAAAAAATGGATGCTCGCACAAATGACCGCATCGGGATTGGTCATTATTCTCGGAATGTACATGGCATGGAATTATTGGAGCGTTGTGCATGCACAATTGAGTTACCGATATCTTCCTCCGAACTCAACTTATATGCAGGCAGCAAGTTATTTGGAATCATTGACACAGCCGGGCGATGTTATCGGTATGACCGGCGGCGGCAATGTGGCGTATTTCATTCACGATAGAACCATCGTCAATATGGACGGCTTGATCAACAGCTATACCTATTTCCATGACCTGCAAAATGGCACCGCATCCGACTATCTCTATCAAACCGGGATGAGATACGTCTTCGCAAATCCCGGCCTTCTCGAAAGTAGTCCGTACCGCGGACAATATACCAATCGTCTGAAAGTGATAGACAATACCTGGGGCGGCAAATACCTGATGCGACTGCTGCCCAATCCAAACAAGTAGACCGTTAAAATTTCCCCAAAACTTGAATGCGTAGAAAATTACCTTTTTCACTCACTCTTTTATTTTTGCTGATCCTGCTTCTGACCATCTGGGAAGCCGTCAGATTCGTTACCAGCATTGCGTGGCGCAACACATTGGAACTGTATGCGCCGAATCCGGGGCCATTTTACATCGGCGTGACCGGAGCCTTTTGGATGTTGGTGGGGTTATTCCTGTTGTGGAGCGTCTGGGTCGGCGTGCGCTGGAACCGGACCGCAATCCTGATCGCTTCGGGCTTGTACGCGGTTTGGATCTGGGCAGACCGGCTCTTCGTCCAAACTCAGATGCGGGCAAACTGGCCCTTCGACCTTGCGGTAACAGTCATCCTATTGGCTTATACGGCCGCTGTTATTCTCAATCCTCGCAACAGAATCTATTTCGAAAGAGAGACTTATGAACGAGAATCCAAAGATCAACCATCTGCGTGAAATGCGGACAAAGTCGCGTCTTGGAGGCGGCGAGGCGCGCATCGAAGCACAGCACAAGAAAGGCCGCTTGACGGCGCGTGAACGCATTGATCTTTTG
>JAJYOO010000465.1 GCA_021796155.1 Chloroflexota bacterium | reverse complement strand
GAGATTCTTGACCGCGCCGCAGACGCCGCGTTGACCTTCGTCACCGAAGGGCTGGATAAAGCGATGAATAGGTTTAATGGTTCGGTTGAATCGTAGGGGCAGGGTCCTCCTGCCCAGAGCGACGGAACGTCGCCCCCCCGCATTATGGAAATTCTCCTCGATAAAATCCGCGCGCTTTCACAATATCAGCAATTGCTGAAACAAATTCAGGCTGGTAAAGAACAGCCTGGATTGGGATTGCCGCGCGCCGCGCGTCTGCCGCTGTTGGCCGCGTTGCACGCGGATGTCAATCGAACAATTTTGCTCGTCACCGACCGCGCTGACCATGCGTTGTCTTTATTCGATGAATTGGGATTCTGGGTCAAGTCGCCGCGCTATTTGTTGGGCGAGCCGAATCCGCTCTTCTACGAACAAGCCGCGTGGGGTGTGACGACACGCCGCGAACGCCTGCAAGCATTAACAGCATTAGCCAATTACTATTTACCATTTGTCGAAAAGCCCAGCACGCCTCCGATCATCATTACTTCCGCACGCTCGCTAATGACGCGCACGATGCCGCGTCGCGATTTTCTCAAGGCATGCAAGAAATTATCTGCGAATCAAACAGTTCAGTCGGACGTGCTTTTACGAAGCTGGGCAGAGATCGGATATCAACGCGTCAACACTGTTTTAGAGCCGGGACAATTTTCACGGCGCGGCGGAATTTTGGATATCTGGCCGCCCGCAGAAAAGTTGCCGGTCCGTTTGGATTTCTTTGGCGATGATATCGAGACGATTCGGCGATTCGATCCGGCGTCGCAGCGGACAGTCGAAAAATTAGATTCGATTTTGGCCACGCCCGCGAGAGAATTTATCGCGAAGAATGATGATTCGATACTCGATAATTCGACCGACGAGTCATCAACTGCTGAATCTCAATTATCAGAATTTCATATTCCACTTTTGCATCAGCAATCCTCCAGCTTGATGGATTACCTTCCACCGAAGGCACTGGTGCTGATTGACGATTTATCTGTTGTCGAAAGCATGGTGGCGGAGGTCGAAGAGCAGGCCGTGAAGTTCAGGCAGGAAAGCATCGAAGAAGGAACACTCTCGCCTGACTTTCCGATTCCATACATCACATGGCCTGAATTGTTGGATGATTTCCACGAGCGCGCCTCGCTTGAACTGGGTCATTCAACAGAACTAGAAAGTGGAGATCAGAGAACAGAGAAAGGTCTTGCTTCATACTTCGAACACGATGAAAGGTTTGGTGGCAGACTCAAGCCATTTATCGATCACGTTTCGTCGCTGCTCGAAAAGGACGAACAAGTTGTTTTGGTCTCGCGACAATGCGAACGCTTGCAGGATTTGTGGAATGAGACCGTGGACGGCCCTGAAAGGGCGCAGGGCATTGGACAAGAGACCGTCAGCGGTCAACGGTCAACGGTCACTTTTATTGATGCCTCGTTATCCGAAGGTTTTATTCTTGAAAATGTTCATCTCATCACCGACTCCGAAATCTTCGGTTGGGAACGTCCACAGCCGCGCACGCGACAAAAGCCAATTGTCGAAACACCAGAGACAATTTATTCGGATTTGCAGCCTGGTGATTTTGTTGTTCACATTGATCACGGAATCGGCCGTTTTGTCGGATTGGTGCAGAGAAATCTCGACGGGCATGAGCGCGAGTTTTTAGCAGTCGAGTATGAGGGCGGCGGACAATTGTATGTGCCCGTTCATCAAGCGGATCGCTTGACGCGTTATGTTGGCGCGGAGGGCGTTGAACCAGCTCTGGATCGCCTCGGTGGTCAGGAGTGGCACGAAAAGAAAAGTCGCGCGAAAGAAGCGGTTCTTGAAGTCGCGCAGGAAATGCTCGATCTTTACGCGCGTCGAAATGTCGTGCAGGGTTATTCGTTCAAGCCAGACACGCAATGGCAAAAGGAATTGGAAGATAGTTTTCCGTACGTTGAGACCGAAGATCAAAAGCGCGCGCTGGTGGACATCAAACGTGATATGGAATCTCAGCGCCCGATGGATCGGTTGTTGTGCGGCGATGTCGGTTATGGAAAAACGGAAGTCGCTTTACGCGCCGCGTTCAAAGCAGTGATGGACGGAAAGCAAGTCGCGATTTTGGTTCCAACAACTGTTTTGGCGCAACAACATTTTGAAACGTTTTCACAACGGCTGGCCGCCTTCCCGGTGAAAGTTGAAATGCTTTCACGCTTCCGTTCGCCGCGCGAGCAAAGCGAAATTTTACTTGGGCTTGCTGTCGGCGAAATTGATATTGTCATCGGCACGCATCGTTTGATTTCATCCGATGTGCAATTCAAGGAACTTGGTCTCGTCGTGATTGATGAAGAGCAGCGTTTCGGTGTGACGCATAAAGAACATCTCAAAAAACTTCGCACCGAAGTGGACGTGCTTACACTCACGGCCACGCCGATCCCGCGCACGCTTTACATGGCACTGACCGGCGTGCGCGATATTTCGAATCTCAACACGCCGCCCGAAGAGCGTCTGCCCATCATCACGCACATC
>JAJYOO010000464.1 GCA_021796155.1 Chloroflexota bacterium | reverse complement strand
GGCTCCAGTGCGCGTACGGAAGATTCCAGAGGAACAAGCTCGGGCAGATGGGGAAAAATTATTAGCGCGCGTCGGTCTGGCTGATAAACGCGATAAATATCCAAATCAAATATCCGGTGGACAGCAGCAGCGCGTTGCCATTGCGCGCGCACTGGCGATGAAACCCAATCTGATGCTCTTCGATGAACCGACCTCCGCTCTCGATCCGGAAATGATCGGCGAAGTCCTCGACGTGATGAAGGAACTCGCTCACGAAATGACTATGATCGTTGTCTCGCACGAAATGGGCTTCGCCCGCGCCGCTGCGAATCGAATCGTGTTCGTGGATGAAGGTCAAATCATCGAACAGGCGTCACCCGAGGAATTTTTCGCCAATCCACGTTCGGAGCGGACGCGGCTGTTCTTGAGTCAAATCCTTCATTAGGTTATCCATCAAAAGCCAAAACACAAAGTCCCCGAAAAATTTCGGGGACTTTATTGTGCGCTGGGAGGGATTTGAACCCTCACGAGTTGCCTCACATGGCCCTCAACCATGCCTGTCTGCCAGTTCCAGCACCAGCGCAAAAACAGCACTATCGTACAAGCAGGGCGTATTATAATCGGCTTGCCTTGCCTGTCAAGCAAGGAAAAATTTTTGAGGAGAAATGTCATGACGTGTATTGTCGTGGACGCGATGGGAAGTGACAGTTATCCGACGCCGGATGTGGAAGGCGCGGTGATGGCCGCGCGCGAATATGGCGTTGAAATTATTTTGGTCGGCGACGAATCAAAAATCAGACCTGTGCTGGACGCGCAAAACCCGGGCAGTTTACCCATCCGAATCGTTCACGCACCCGAGATGCTGACAATGGAAGATAAAGGCATGGCGCTTGCGCTGAAGGCGCGTCGGCCCGACGCAAAGAATTCGATGGCAGTCGGTATTGATCTCGTGAAGAAAGGCGAAGCCGGAGCATTTGTAACGATGGGCAATACTGGCGCGGGCGTTGCAACGTCATACTTCCGGCTCGGGACTATCAAAGGCGTGGACCTGCCCGCGGTCGCGCCCATCTTCCCCACCGCGACAGGATCATGTGTTGTGCTCGATATTGGAGCAAACCCGGAATGCAAGCCCATCAATCTTTTGCAGTTCGCAATCATGGGAAGCATTTATGCAGAAAAAGTTCGCGGCGTAAAAGATCCAAAAGTTGGATTGATCTCGAACGGCGAGGAAGAAGGCAAAGGCAACGACCTGGTAAAAGGGGCGACGCCGTTGCTGAAAAATTCGGGGTTGAATTTTTACGGAAATGTAGAAGGCAAGGAAGTCATCGGCGGAAAAGTTGACGTGGCCGTGACGGATGGCTTCACTGGCAATGTTATGCTCAAGACAGCAGAAGCAGTCGGTAAATTGATTTTGGATCAGGTCAAAGTCAAGATCAAGAGCGGTGGCCCATTGACGATGTTAGGCGGCGCGTTAGTCAAACCTGCGTTGACGAGTCTAAAAGGTTTGCTCGATCCAAGCGAACAAGGCGCGGCAGTTTTGTTGGGCGTAAATGGATTGGTCTTGATCGGTCATGGCCGCTCGGATAACGTCGCGGTCAAAAGCGCGATACGGCTTGCCAAAAATGCTGTCGAGTCTAATATGCTCGATGCAATTAAATCAGCCATCGAGGAAAGCTTGAAGAAAGGGTAATGTCATTCTGAGCGACCGAAGGGAGCGAAGAATCCCTCCGCTTTGCGGCGGAGACCCTTCGCTACGCTCAGGGTGACATATTCACACAAAATGAAAATCATCAAAAACGAAAAACTTATCAAACGTAACGGAAAGATCGGCCAATGGACGAGCCTTGCTGCGCTGGCCGTGCTCGGCATCGGCATGTACGTTTCATTCCAACGGCCTGACTTGTTCGCTTATTCGCTCGGCGCGTTGGTCATCGGATTCATGATGACGCAAATCGGCATGTACTTCAGCAATCGCTGGGGGCGCAGCCCACGGCCGGATGAACAGTTAGACGCGGCGCTCAAAGGCATTCCCAGCGACACATCCATCTATCATTACGTCACACCGGTCTCGCATTTTTTAGTGGGACCCGCAGGTCTATGGGTTTTCCGCGCTTATCATCAACGTGGGAAAATTTCATACTCAAAGAAGCGTTGGCGGATCAGCGGCGGCGGATTCATGCAGGCATATATGACCATCTTCGGCCAGGAGGGGCTTGGCCGCCCCGATCTTGAGATCGCGAGCGAGATTGAGTCACTAAAGAAGTTTTTGTCTAAGAAAATGGAGGGAGCTGAGATACCAGAAATTCAAGCAGCATTGATATTTACCAACGAACAGGCTGAGATCGAAGAGACCGACGAAATGCCAATGCCTGCCTTGAAAATAAAGCAACTCAAGGAATTCATTCGCCAGAAATCAAAAGATAGAGTGGTGGGACAGTTGACGATCGAAAAAATAAAATCGGTTTTGCCGCAGGAAGAAGAATAAACCTCGAACCTTTAACTCCTCTCTCAAAATTGAGAGAGGAGTTTCGTACTTGTTTAC
>JAJYOO010000045.1 GCA_021796155.1 Chloroflexota bacterium | reverse complement strand
CGCCAACTGGCTGACGTTCGGCCTCGGCTTCGGATGCGTCGGCATTCTCTTTCTAGCTGGCGGCGCAGGAATGATCTATGCCGCCATGCGTGGAAGCAAGACCGAAGTCGTCCAGCAAGTTACGATGAAAGTTGATCTGCCCGGCGATACCAAGATTTCGCAAGTCACCTGCAAGAATTGCGGCGGCGCTCTAAAACCGGAGAATATCAAAATGGTGGCCGGCGCGCCTATGGTTGAGTGTCCGTTCTGCGGAACAACGTATCAAATGACTGAAGAACCAAAGTGGTAACAACTTGTCAGGTTTCAAGTGTCAAGTATCAGGCGCTGCAAAACCTGACACCTAGCACGCGACACCTGATACCCAAATCGGAGGGCATCATGCTTCGACGCTTTTCTATTTTTCTTTTTATAGTGTTGGTCGGATTGGCTTTACCCGCCAGCGCATTGGCGCAAAGTTCCTATCTTTTCAGCGTGGATAAAGAAGTCGTTAATGTGTACTGGAATGCTGACGGAACTGAGTCTCTCGACTACACGTTCAACTTTACGAACCAGCCGGGCGCGCATCCGATTGATTATGTTGACGTGGGAATGCCGAACGGCAACTTTGACATGAGCACGGTCACTGCAGATGTGAACGGCAGCCGCGTGGAAGTTTCCCAAAGTGATTACCAAGGAAGCGGTTCGGGCTTTTCTGTTGTGATGGGATCCTATACCATTGATTCCGGTGCAAGCGGATCGGTACACGTTTACGTTGGTAAGATCACAGATGTGTTGTATCCCGATACCAGCGACAGCAATTATGCCAGTGCCGATTTCGCTCCAACCTATTTCGGCTCGCAATATGTGGTCGGTGAGACAAATTTGACCGTTACGTTCCACCTGCCACCCGGAGTCCAACCCAACGAACCGCGCTGGCATTCATCGCCATCCGGCTTCCCCTCCCAGCCGCAGACCGGAATCGATTCGCAGAACCGCGTTACGTACACATGGCAGTCCGCAAACGCGAGTGTGGCGTCGCAATATACGTTCGGTGCGTCGTTCCCAAAAAGTTACGTGCCTGACTCGGCCATCGTCCAAACGTCAATCTTCGATATGCTGGCGGGTGTTTTCTCTTTCCTGCTCGCCAGCCTCGGAAATATCCTTTGCTTTGGTTTTTTCGCGTTCATGTTCATCGGCATGCCGATCATCGGTGCCATCCAGGGACAGCGCCGCAAGCTGCAATATATCCCGCCGAAAATTGGGATCGAAGGCCACGGTATCAAGCGCGGACTCACAGCGGTCGAGGCCGCTATCCTGTTGGAACAGCCGCTCGACAAAATCATGACGATGATTTTATTCGGTGTGGTCAAAAAAGGCGCGGCAACCGTCATTTCGCGCGACCCACTCAAAATCCAAGTCAACGATGTGCCATCTGACGTCGCGCTGCACGATTATGAATTGAATTTCCTAAAAGCGTTCAAATTAGATTCTCTCGAGGCTCGTCGTGCAGAATTGCAGGGCATGATGGTGGCAGTGGTCAAATCCGTCGGCGAAAAAATGAAGGGTTTCAGCCGCAAGGAAACGCAGGACTATTACAAGAACATCATGGAACAAGCCTGGCAGCAAGTGGAGACCGCGCAGACACCTGAAGTCAAGGGACAATTGCTTGATCAGAATCTGGAATGGACGATGCTCGACCGCGATTATGATAACCGCTCGCGGCGCGTCTTTACTGGACCGATCTTTGTCCCGATGTGGTGGGGAAGCTATGACCCAATGTACCGCCCCGCCGCTCCGACAATGACGACCGGTTCGATGACTCCATCCATGCCATCCAGCGGACGATCTTCCTCGGCTCTTCCCGGCGCGGACTTTGCCGCGTCCGTGGTGGGCGGCGTCCAAACCATGTCGGCCAAAGCCATCGGCAACTTAAACTCATTTACGAGTGGCGTGACCAACGTGACTAATCCTCCGCCGCCACCTTCATCCGGCGGTTATCGCGGCGGCGGTGGCGGCGGATGTGCGTGTGCCTGCGCGTGCGCTGGCTGCGCCTGTGCCTGCGCGGGTGGCGGACGATAACTGAGCTTTTAGTAATTAGCTGATAGCAAACGAAGGTAAATCATGACTTTATTGGATACATTCAAATCAATCTTTCAACCACCGTCAACTGTCCACAGCCCATCGTCAGGACTTTATCATTACACCCGCCAAGGCGCAGACGAGAAATCGCGTATTCATCTTCGCATTGATCCCGATGGGCATGGCACGTTGATCGTCAACGCCAATCGTGTGATGCACTTGAATCCAACCGCAGCTGTTATGGCGTGGATGATTCTCGAGGGCAAACGTGACGATGAGATTCTCAAGACTTGCACCAAAAAGTGGAAAGTGGAAAGTAGGCAGTTGCGAGACGATCTTTCTACTTTCCACTTTCAACTCACCGAATTGATTCGTCCCGACGGCGCGTGCCCCATCCATGAATTGGATTTGGATACGACCATGCCATTCAGCGCGCGGCCCTCTGCGCCGTATCGAATGGACCTGGCAGTCACCTATCGCTGCAATAATGACTGTGCGCATTGCTATAACGCGCGTGAGCGCAATTTCCCGGAGCTGGACACTGAACACTGGAAACTGATTTTAGACAAACTCTGGAAACTGGGTGTGCCGCATATTGTCTTCACCGGCGGCGAAGCAACATTGAGAAATGACCTGCCTGAATTAATTGCTCACGCAGAATCGAATGGACAGATTGCAGGCTTGAACACAAACGCTCGCCGCTTGGCAGATGAAAAATATTTGCAACAGCTCATCGACGCGGGACTCGACCACGTGCAGATCACGGTCGAATCCTGTGACGAGCAAATCCACGACGAGATGATGCGCTCGAAGGGAGCTTTCAAACAAACCATCCGCGGACTCAAGAACGCGCTGGCCAGTCCGCTTTATGTGATGACCAATACCACGATGCTGAGGACAAACGTTCACAAGATTCCAGATACATTGGATTTTCTCGCCGACCTTGGCGTGCCGACCATTGGACTCAACGCACTGATCTATTCCGGCCATGGTCTGACCGTCGGAACCGGACTCAAAGAAAGCGAGCTTCAACCTATCCTCGATATCGCCACGCGCAAAACTGCCGAACGTGGACAAAAACTCATCTGGTACACGCCAACGCAATATTGCCAGTTCGACCCAACCGCGAACAATCTCGGTGTCAAAGGATGCACGGCCGCGTTGTATAGCATGTGTATTGAATCAAATGGAAACGTCTTGCCGTGCCAATCGTATTATCACTCGCTCGGAAATATGTTGACCGATTCATGGAACTCAATTTGGAATCATAAACTGTCAGTTCAGTTGCGCGAGCGGCAAAACCTGCCCGATAAATGCAACGGCTGTTCGCTCGCGCCAGAATGCGGCGGAGGCTGCCCGCTGCAATTTGAAAATCATCGCGCTCAATTTGGCGTCAATTCTGAAATGGTTACATTGGAGATGGCTTCATGAGTCAACACGAATGGATCAAGGAATTTCCCGCAGCGGTCACAGTCTGCGATACGGACGGCGTCATTCTTGAAATGAATGATAAAGCCGCCAAGACATATGAGAAAGGCGGCGGTTACGCATTGATTGGACAGAATATGCGCGACTGCCACAAGGATAAAGATAAGGCACGCGATAAAGTTGAGCAAATGCTGGCTACGCATGAGAAAAATGTTTATACCATCGAAAAAAATGGCATAAAAAAATTGATTTTCCAATCGCCGTGGTTCGAAGATGGAAAGTACGCTGGCTTTGTTGAATTGTCACTTGAGATTCCATTTGAGGTTCCGCACTTCATCCGTTCGTAGAGAATAATACATGATAGGCGCGCTCATACTGAGCTTTGTTCTACTCTACTTTGCTGTGATGATTGCGTGGATTCTATGGCATCTTTTAAACGACACAGCGACGCGCATGTTGGCGCACGATCAAAATAAATTGCGCGGCAAAAATGCTACACTATCAGAGACTCAGGATAAAGGTGAGTTCACCATCACACATACCATGGAGGATGGCATCGAGCAGATACACTACTCGCCCAAGCATCCACGCCACAAAACGCCCATCCTTATGGCACACGGCATGTGGCATGGTGCAAGGTGCTGGCAGGCATGGCAGGAAATTCTGGCAGAGCATGGTTGGGAGAGTATCTCGTATAGCCTTCCGGGTCACGGCAAATCTTTGCTTCAGCGTTCGTTGACTCGCTGTACGCTTGCCTATTACTTGGCCTTTGTGCGCGATGAAATCAACCGCCTGCCGCGCAAACCGATCTTGATGGGTCACAGCATGGGAGGCGCGCTTAGCCAATGGGCATTGAAATATGTATGCGATGATCTACCGGCCGTTATATTGGTTGCGCCATGGGTTTCTCATGCCGTGCTCAGCGATGCACCATATCGCATCATAATACTTGATCCCATTGGAATCGCAATGATGTACGTAACCTGGAATGCAAATTCCTGGATACGCACGCCGGAGATAGCCGCGAAGAAACTCATTACATCAGGAGCCATTCTCACTCCCGATGAATTACGCAAACAGCTTACCGGCGAGTCGGCATTGGTCATTTTTCAACACAATCCTCCGTTTTGGTCTCCTGCCGAAAAAACAACGGTGCCCATGTTGGTATTGGCTGGCGAGAAGGATGCAGTCGTAACAGTGGATGGTCTGCGTAAATCGGCCGCTCATTACAAAGCTGATTTTTTGAGCGTGCCTGAAGCAGGCCATAACATAATGATGGAAAAAAGCTATCGCGAAACAGTTTTAGCAATTGATGATTGGCTCAACAAAAAACAAATTACCTGATTACGTATGCCAAATTTAAAGAACTCTGAGATTTGCTACCTGCTGGCTTTTCCGGATCACGCGGAAACGTCCAACGAGCCGCCCGAACAGATTCGCGGCTTGAAGGACGCGCCGTACTTCCAGCCGGTGGACATCTCCGTCAGAACGCTCGAGCAGGCTAAAGTCGAGGTGAGAGGCGTGGAAGTCTCGGTCACGCGGCAAAGATACGACGACCGAATCCAAATGGTCGAGTGCCGCTTCATGCTGGACGATGTGCTAAGTCTCGCGACGATTCAACAACGCGCCTCGATTGAAAAATCTTTGCAGGAAAAATTTGTCCCCGCCGAACATCGCGAGAGCGGAATGTTCGAGGAATATTACATTCTTTTGCTCGGAAAGGTAACGCCTACACCCGATAAATTTATTGATAAGAACGCGGTCGCGTTGGCGCGCTTTGTTCGTTCGCAACGCGAGACTTTTGATCAACGCGAGATAGAAGATATTCTCAGTTCTCAAGTGCGCTATTCAAAAGATGATCTAACAATCGTGGATTGGCAAGCCGCGATCATCATCGCACCGGACAGCGATTTTCAATCGGACATCGAATTGTTGAAGATTGGCAATTATCAACTCATGCGTTATCGCAGGCTCGACCAAAACATCGAAAAGAGTTTGCGTGATCTCAACGAACAATTCCGCGTTGACCCGCGCCGCGCGCTTCGCATCGGCCCAACGCGAAGTCAAATCCGCCGCATCGTTCAGCATCGTCTCGATTTGATGCTCGACTTTGAACACACTGAACAAAATTTATTATTGATTGGCGATTGGTATACATCGCAGCTTTATCATGCCATCCTCGAAGAATTTTATTTGAACGAATGGAAAGCGACGGTCAAAGGCAAGCTTGATAATCTTCAAAGCATCATTCAAACCATCCAGGAAAATTTCTCGTTGACCTGGCAAGGCTTGATGGAGCGCGTCGAATTGGCAGGTTGGATCGTTCTGCTGATCGGCTATTTCATTTTGTTTTTCTTTGAAGCATCCGGAACATTTCGAACTCGTTGATGGAGGGCACCATGAAAAAATTCTTTACGAAAGTTCAACCGATACAAGCAGGCATCTACCAGAAACAATCTGCACCGCAGGATCAGCCTCCCTATCGCATTCATTTGCGATTGCAGCCTGATGGCTCCGGCATTTTGATCGTCAACGCCTCGACCATTTTGCATCTCAACCCGACGGCGGCGGAGTTTGCTTATCACTTCATCAAAGGCACTGCGCCTGAAGATGCAGCGAAGGAAGTTGCATCGCGTTATCGGATCAAGAAAAGCATTGCATTGCAGGATTACAGCGACTTCGCCGCGCGCATTCAAAGATTGATCACCGCGACGGATTTGGACCCCGTCTCTTACCTCGACTTTGAGCGGGTCGCACCGCATTCGACTGATCTCAGCGCCCCGCTTCGACTCGACTGCGCTCTGACCTATCGCCTCCCCACCGGAACTCAAGTTGATTACGCGCCGACCAAACGCGTCGACCGCGAACTCACCACCGAGGAATGGTGCGCCATCCTCGACAACGCCTGGAAATTTGGCATTCCGCACGTGACATTTACCGGCGGCGAAGCAACGCTGCGTGACGATTTAACCGATTTGATCGCGTGCGCTGAGAAGAACGGTCAAGTCTGTGGATTGTTGACCGATGGTTTGAAACTCGTTGACAAAAATTATCTTGAGTCGTTGTTGAAGACCGGACTCGATCATATTCTCTTCCTGCTTCAACCCGATAATAATGATTCGTGGAAAGCACTCGAAACCATCATGCCCGAAGATATTTTCGCGACAGTCCATTTCACGCTGACGCCGCAAAATGCTCCAAACGCAAAGGAAACATTGAGCAGATTGTCTGGCCTCGGAGTCAAGAGTTTATCATTGAGCGCATCAGATGCGTCCCTGCACGATTCGATGCATGAATTGCATGATATGGCCGCTTCGCTGGGACTCACCTTGCGCTGGGATTTGCCGGTTCCGTATTCAGCGGAGAATCCGGTTGCCCAGCAAACGGTGGAAGATGAAGTCCCGGAAGGAGCCGGAAAAGCCTGGCTGTATGTCGAGCCGGATGGCGACGTCCTCCCAACGCAAGGCATGGCAGATAAAATTTTAGGCAACTTATTGCGCGATCCATGGGGGAAGATTTATCAGTAACAAGAGGCAATATGAGGTTATCAAGCATCTTCACAAACTTTAAAAGATGGGAATATCGCGACGGACAACCTAACACGTTGGCCAAAATACAAAATCGGTTCTGGGCAATCCTTCACTCGTCAGGGATATTACCTAGCGGCTTTGTCACTTTGGAAGTGGCTGGAAGAAAATCAGGGAAGGTAATACGTTTTCCGCTTGCGATGACTGTGATGAACGGAGAAAGATATTTGGTGTCCATGTTGGGAGAGGAAGCAAATTGGGTACGCAATATCAAAGCGGCGGGGGGAAGAGCGACGCTCCGACATGGAATAAGCGAACAGGTGATGCTGAAAGAAGTAATTGCCGAGCAGAGAGCGCCCATCCTAAAGGCATATTTACAAATCGCGCCGGGAGCGCGTCCACACATACCGGTAAACAAGGATGCGCCAGTTTTCGAGTTCGAAAAAATAGCGTCGGAGTACCCGGTGTTCAAGCTGGTAACAATAAACTGACTGTGCGACGTGTGAGAAAAGATTTATAAGAATAGGAGACAGATCAAGGTGTCAAACATTTTCGCCGATTTCAAGAGATGGATGTATCGTGATGGACATCCTCATACATTAGCCAAAATTCTTAATTGGGGCTGGGCCATACTTCATTCACATGGAATAGCTCCCGACTACTATGTCACTCTGGAGGTAGCGGGAAGACAGTCGGGAAAGATAATCAGCTTCCCACTCGTGATGGCTACACTGAACGGAGAAAGATATCTGGTATCCATGTTGGGAGAGGAAGCAAACTGGGTACGCAATATCAAAGCAGCGGGAGGAAAAGCAAGACTGCGACATGGCATCAGCGAGCAAGTTCTGCTCGAAGAGGTGGACGTCAGCAAGAGAGCACCGATCTTGAAAGCGTATCTACAAGTTGCGCCGGGAGCGCGTCCGCATATACCGGTTAGCAAGGATGCACCAGTTTCCGAGTTCGAAAAAATAGCATCGGAGTTTCCGGCATTCAAGCTGGCAATAATAAACTGACATCGTTTTGCAGAATTCACGCAACGTCGATAACGCCAGACGCCGGACCGACCCATCGCCCGGCGTCTTCGTTTTGTATCGTCAAGACTGCACAATCCGTGCCACTTTCGGTTCAATCCGACGTGCGGCTGCGACCAGAACTTATTTTTCACTAAACAATTTGGGATAGAATAATTTAATCATGAAAACCAGACTTCCAGCATGGGCAGCGCTCACGATTGCGCTTTTCATTATGATGCTGATGTTGTGCAGCGTGGTTAACAACATACCGACGCTCCCCGTACTCTCCACCTTGCCTATCACGGCCAACACCGTTCCATCCAATCCAACGCCGCTGCCGGTTGTGCAATTATCTCCAACGCCGGTGCTCATTTGTCCCAGCGGAAATTGTGTGGATGCGTGTCTGGCAAAAATAAATTCCATCCTGCAGACTAATTCGGTACCGCAATCGCCACCCGAAGTCGCCGCGCCGCACGGTGCAAAAATCCAAGCCATAACGCTGGTAAGTTATTTCGTCCAGGGCGACCAGCTCAGCGCACCTCAGTACGCACAGAATATTCCATCAAATCTGGTTCCCTACCAGCAGGATACAGTTTCCCAGCATAACATCTGGAATTATTTCACTGCGATGGTTCCCGCGGACCAGCGGACGGAGTTGACCGCCTTCATTCTCTCCACCGATGGCAAAGGCGGAATGCTGGCAAGCGTGGAAGAATCTTCCAACCAGCCACAGGATTGGGCCTTGAATGTAGATCCTTTGGATGCATCCAAGCCAATTAATCTGACCTACACACTCGCGCACGAGTTCGGCCATTTGCTGACGCTGAATTCCACGCAGGTCACACCCGATCCGCTGTATCTCGCCAATCCGAATAACCCGCAGATCTACCAACAGGAGTCTGCAAGCTGCCCGCAATACTTTACAACCGTCGGATGCAGCCTTCCCAATTCGTACATCAATGAGTTTTTCAAATTCTTCTGGGGAAAATTATTCAACGAGTGGAGTCAGGTCAATTCTGAAAAAGATCAAAATAATTATTATGCAAACTTAGCTCATTTCTATGAACGGCATCCGACCCAATTCATCAGCACATACGCCGCGACCAGCCCGGAGGAAGACATTGCTGAAAGCTGGGCACACTTTATCCTGGAACCCAAGCCGGCTGCCGACAGCATCGCGCACGAGAAAATGCTGTTCTTCTACGAGTTTCCCAATCTGGTGCAATTGCGTATCCAAATGGTGAACGGGATATGCAACTACGCCTCCGCATCCGCGCAATAAAAGCCGCTTGCAAAAAGCACGCGTTACAGAATGATATTAGGGACAAATTCTGACATAGACGTTATGGTATCCTAAACACATGAGACGCTTCCGCGTCGTTTTATTTTTAGCCCTCGTTCTTGCCTCGACTTTGGCCTGCCGCGCCGCCACGCGCCTGGTCTATGGGGATACGCCTGTGCCTCCCACCTTGCCCGCGTCTGAGACTTTCACGCCCGTTCCGCCGACAGCGACCAGCCAGGCTTCCAATTCCTGCCCCGCAGAATTATCGTCCATTATTGACGCCAACAACAATCCAACGTATCAAGGCAGCTTTCCCAACGTGGATACCGGCGACCAGTCTGACATTCCAATGGTCATTTACACGGTCAATGGAAACGAAATCAGCAATCCGATTATAGAAAAGGTTCCGCGTAATTTGATCAAATATCAAAACGATTACGAACTTCAGAAACAAACCTGGGATTTGTTCGCAAAGATCATCCCGCCCGACCAGCGCGCTGTAGTGCATCAATATGAGGTTATCACTGATGGGCCAGGTGGCGTTCTCGGCGCGGTCGAACAGACTCCTTTCGATCCCAATTCATGGATGCTCGAAGTGGATATCGCCGATGCTCCCGACACAAAGAATCTTGTATTTACCATGCTCCACGAATTTGGTCATCTGTTGACACTCAATGCGTCACAAGTGCCGCCCGATCTGAAAGTATTTGATAATCCAACGGATGAAGATATTTACAATCAGGAAGTCAATGCCTGCTCAACTTATTTTCCGGGCGAGGGATGCAGCCTGAAAAATTCCTACATCAACGATTTCTTCAACCGCTTCTGGACAGACATCTATGCGGAGTGGCAAAAGATTGACGATATCCAGAATGACCAGAGACGAGAGAACCGGCTGGAGGTCTTCTATAACAAATATCAGGATCAATTTGTTGATAATTATGCTGTGACCGATCCATCTGAAGATATTGCCGAAACATGGGCCTTCTACATTTTGAGTCCCAGGCCGGAAGGCAACAGCATTGCCGATCAAAAGATAAAATTCTTTTACCAGTATCCTGAACTCGTCCAGTTGCGTCAGCAGATTTTGACCAACCTGTGTGCCGCAAACCCATAATGCAGAATAACTTATGCAAAACATGGAAATAAATGATGAATTGGCATGAACGTTATCTCCAGCAGGCGGCGTGGACGCGTGATCTGCGGGAATATCTTTTCAAGCAAGCGGGTTTATCCAACGCGGATGCCGTGTTGGAAGTCGGGTGCGGAACGGGTGCGATCTTATCTTCGCTGCAAACGCCAGCGGCGATTCACGGCCTTGACACAGACGCAAGTGCACTATGCGAGTGCCACGCTCATGCATCAACTGTCTGCCTGACGCGCGGCGATGCGCGTTATCTCCCGTATCGGAGCGGAAGTTTTGATATTGTCTTTTGCCACTTTCTTTTGTTATGGATCAAAGAACCATTGAAGGCAATTTTTGAAATGAAACGCGTGACAAAGTCAAAGGGTCACATCATCGCATTTGCCGAGCCGGATTACACCTCTCGTGAAGATCAGCCTGAGCAACTTGCCGCGCTCGGAAAATGGCAGATTGAGTCGTTGAAGCGCCAAGGCGCGGACATAAGACTCGGGGCGCGCCTGGCGGAATTATTCCATCAGGCTGGAATCAGAATCGTCGAAACGGGAGCCATTCAAAGCCGAAGC
>JAJYOO010000044.1 GCA_021796155.1 Chloroflexota bacterium | reverse complement strand
GAACCTGATCTTGCAGGGCGTGGTGGATGCCGGTATGTGTCCCGACGGCGGACTTCTTCCAGATGGCGGTGCGAACCAATGTGGACAGGAAGCCGCGCGAGGCGCGGTGGATCAATGGCAGAATCAGTTTGATTCACTCATTATGAACACCGCCGAGACAACCGGCGTGCCCGCGCAATTGCTCAAGAATCTTTTTGCGCGCGAGAGCCAGTTCTGGCCGGGCGTTTTCAGAGCCAGCGCCGACGCGGGACTCGGCCAGCTCACACCGAATGGCGCAGATACGGCACTTGTTTGGAATCCATCTTTCTTCGATCAATACTGTCCGCTGGTGCTTTCAGGACAGGCTTGCAGCAAAGGTTATTTGAATCTCGAACCTGCCGATCAGGAATTGCTGCGGCAGGCATTGGTCAGCAGCGTCAATGCCACTTGCGAGAATTGTCCGCTTGGAATTGATTTGAGTCAGGCAAGCTTCAGCGTGGGCGTGTTTGCCCATACATTACTTGCAAGCTGCGAGCAAACTGGACAAGTCATTCAAAACAACACGGGACAGCTCCCAGGCGCGGTGGCTTCATACGAAGATTTGTGGAAGTTCACCCTCGTAGACTATAACGCGGGCGCGGGTTGTCTTGGCCTGGCAGTCAACCAGGCTTGGTCCACAGAACAAAAACTCACATGGGATACAGTATCGTCCAACTTCACGGATGTCTGTGTTCCGGCGAAGAAGTATGTGGATGATATCAGCCAGTAAAGGACGCGATCATGAAAAGGATTTTAGGGCTGTTGATCTTTCCGCTCTTTCTCGGACTTCTAGCGGGTTGCGGACCCAAGGACTCGAATCTCACCGTAGCCAATAACGGCCAACCCGCGACCATCCACGTTGGCGGCAAAGTGGTGGTTACGCTTCCAGCGAATCCGACGACCGGCTACACTTGGGACGTCGGCGAAGTAGACACAAATATTCTCAAGCAAGTTGGTCAAACAGAATATAACAGTTCAAGTTCCACGCCCATGCCCGGACAAGGCGGGACTCAAACGCTGCGATTCCAAGCTGTCGCTTCGGGCACAACAACATTGAAGCTGATCTATCATCGTCCATTTGAGAAAAACACGCCGCCAATACAAACATATACAGTTCAAGTGACAGTTGTGCCATAAATCACAGCCGAAAATTTTGTGCTAAACTAGGGCAACCCCACTTCCCAGATTTAAGAATTTGGGAACTCTGTTCCACATGACAAATGGGGCCAGGAGACCGCATGCTCACACTCACTGAAAAAATTCTCTTTACAATCGCAACGCTCGTCTCGCTTTACTTTACCTATCGCGGCGTGGATCGAATCATCAAACTGATTTCTAGCGGGCAGGGCAAGCCTGATTGGAAAGCCGCGTTCAAACGCATCCCTGAAGTCATCGCAAAAGTCCTTCCACTTCAGCCCGTATTTCGTCTCAGGTTATGGTCCAGCATTTTTCACGCCATGATCGCATGGGGCTTCCTGATCTTTTTGGTTGTCAATCTTTCCGATTTGACTTATGGATTTACCGGCTTCAACATTCTTGAACAAACCGGAATGTTCGGCAATGTTTATCGTTTGATGGCGGATATCGCGAACCTCGCGATTCTGATTGGCATGATCGCGATGGTCATCCGCCGCTTCGCTTTCCGACCCGCGGTTTTGTCCACGCGGAAAACGACTTTGCTCAACCCGAACGCGCGTTGGGGCATCAGCCGCGACTCAGCTATCGTTGCAGGTTTTATTATCATTCACAACGCGTCTCGATATCTGGGCGAGTCGTTTTATCTCGCGCTTAACGGAGTCCGCGACAGTTGGCAGCCAACCATCTCAGCGGTAGCCGGTTTATGGTCCGGGATGAACGCAAACACGTTGCTTATCGGCGAGCACGCCATGTTCTGGCTGTCGCTCGGCGCGGTGGTCGCGTTCCTTCCGTATTTCCCTTATTCAAAACACATTCACCTTTTCTTCGCACCGTTGAATATTTGGATGAAGCCGCAGCGCCGTTCGATTGGCGAGTTGAATTACATCAATCTCGACGATACTTCGATTGAGCAATTCGGCGCAGCGACGATGAAAGATTTGCATTGGGAGCAGGTGATGGACGCCTACGCGTGCATCATGTGTTTCCGCTGTCAGGAAGTTTGCCCGGCATATAACACAGGCAAAGTGCTTTCACCCGCAGCATTGGAAATCAACAAACGCTACAACTTCAATCACGGCGGAGGCATGGATGTACCCATGCTGGATTTGATTTCAGAAGAAGCGGTGTGGGCTTGCACGTCCTGCGGCGCGTGCGTGGACATTTGTCCGGTCGGCAATGAGCCGATGCGCGACATTCTTGAAGTGCGGCGCAATCTTTCGATGATGGAAAGCAAATTCCCGAAGCAGTTGGAAAACGCGTTTAAAGGAATGGAGCGCAACGCCAATCCATGGAATGTCTCGCAAGCCGACCGACTGAAATGGGCGGATGGTTTGAACGTCCCAACGATTGAAAAGAATCCTGAGCCTGATATTTTATGGTGGGTTGGTTGTGCTGCAGCGACAGACGCACGCGCGCAAAAGACCGCGCAGGCATTTGCAAAAATCCTGAACGCCGCGGGGGTCAATTATGCGGTGCTGGGGCAAAACGAACAATGCACTGGCGATTCTGCGAGGCGCGCGGGACGCGAAGACATTTTCTTTGGATTAGCTACAGCCAATGTTGAAATATTGAATGAAATCAAACCAAAGAGGATCGTGACAACTTGCCCGCATTGTTTGCACACGTTGAAGAATGAATATCCGGCATTCGGCGGAAATTACACTGTCATTCACCACACGCAATTCATCAACGAATTGGTCGGCGCAGGAAAGATTCAGTTATCAGTAACCAGCGATAAATATATAGTGACGTTCCACGATCCATGTTATCTCGGACGGCACAATAAAATCTTCGATGCACCGCGCGAAGATTTGAAATCGGCGGGGCTTGAAGTGATCGAAATGTCGCGCAATTCGGCAAAGTCATTCTGTTGCGGCGCGGGTGGCGCGCAGATGTGGAAGGAAGAAGAACAAGGCACAAGCCGAGTCAACGCAACGCGCTTCGCGGAGGCCAAAGAGACCGGAGCAGAAACGGTGGCTGTAGGCTGTCCATTCTGTTTGACGATGATGACCGACGCGGCGAAAGCCGACGGCGGCGAGATTCAAGTCAAGGATGTGGCGGAGCTGGTGGCGGAAAGAATCAAGTGACCAGTGAGCAGTAATGAAAGGAGCAGACGTGAGTGTCTGCTCCTTTTTATTTATCCGCGGTCAGAACGGCAGAACAACGCCTATCAATTTCAAGCCAGCATAAATCAAAAGCAAGCCCACGATTGCCGTCCACGGAAGTTTATTGATCAGGGCTATTAACACGTCCCAACCAGTGGATTGCTGAAGAATAATATTGGATTTCTGCTTTACGATTCCGAGCCAGACCAAAAGGCTCAACACCAGATAGGCAACACCCAACAAGATCAGGATATAGCCAACAACGATTTGCATATTCCTTCTCCTCGAATCGATTCTATAAGTACATCATACAATTTTTTAGCTTCGAGGACAATAATATCTTGCTGGGATTTATATCCTTATTTGTAAGCTTGCTCCAGTTGGCGTGCATGATAATGGGCCAAATTGCAGCGATGAAGCAGTTCGTGGTTGTCCAAGATTTCCTGCGGGTCGCCTACAGTTACAACCTGATGATCTTCAGAGAACACACAGATTCGAGTCGCAATCTCTTCGGCAAGCGTCAGGTCGTGCGTGGCGGTGATGACGGTTTTCCCCTCATCACGTTGCATCAAAATAAAATCAACCAACCACGATTGACTGCGCGGGTCGAGACCGGTTGTGGGTTCATCCAAAAGCCAGACATCCGGATTCAGACTCAGCACCGACGCCAAAGCCACGCGTCGCTTCTCTCCTCCGGACAGACGATGGGGGGCGCGCTCCCGCAGCTTTTCTATGCGGAGAGCTTCAAGCGCGGTGTCGACGCGGCGATTCACTTCATCGCGCGGCAGGCCCAATTGCAACGGGGCAAAAGCCACCTCGTCCAGGACCGACGCGGAAAATAATTGAACATCGGTATCCTGAAAGACCAATCCCACGCGTCGGCGAAAGCCGAAGTTAAAGTCATCATCGCGCAGCGCTTCTTCCGTCAATGGATTTCCAAACGCGCAGACTTCACCGTCCGTTGGAAAATACAATCCATCCAACAGTTTGAGCAATGTGCTTTTGCCGCTGCCATTCGCGCCCAAAATAACCAGCGACTCTCCGGCATAAACAGAAAGATCAACACGATCTAAAGCGGTTTGCTTTCCCTCATACTCGAACGAGACTTGCCTGACTTCAAAAACCAATCTAGTGTTCAAGGTTGCATACCTCATAAATGGATTGTCACATCAGCGGCCTAAAATAACAGTCAAAGTTGTAATGCCAAGAAAGACAAACAACCACAGCCAGTCTTTGGATTGCATTCGGAATGGTTTCAACGTAACGATGTTTCCGCGATAACCACGCGACTGCATGGCAAGATAAACTTCGCTGCTCAAGTTGAGTGACTTATCGAGCAATGTTGCGCTGACGGCTGCCAGCATTTTCTGATTTTCGGATGTGTTCAGTCGTCCGACCATGCGGCTCTTGCGAGACAAGAACATATCATTAGCCGTGTGAAGCAGCAAGTAGATATAGCGATACGTCATGCCGAGGATCAGGATGAAAACATCCGGCACGCGTAAAACGCCCAGCGCACTTAGGACGGTATTCCACGGAGTCGTGAGGATCAGCAAGAGAGTCAGAGAAACCGACGTGCTGACACGCAGGAGCAAAAAAGCTGCGGTTGTTAAACCTGTTTGAGTGATCGTCAAGCCAAACGGCAAATGTAAAAGCGCGGGGCCGGGCGTGATGAATAACGCCGGTAAAACGACCAGCCCGGTAAAGAATGGAAGCGCAAGCCAAACGCGTTTGATCAGGAAATCAGCCGGAATGGCGGAAGTCCACGCGAAAATCAAAACCAAAAAGTAGATTGCGAGAAGAACGAGTAGGCTGTGAGATAGTCCAACGCCAATCAACAAAGCCAGCATCGAGATCACTTTGACGCGTGCATCCAACGATTGGAATAGGCCCGCACGCGCACTAATCTCTTCCGCGAACAGTGCCTGCTCAAGAGTCTCGGTGATGCCGTGCAGGGTGTGTTCCAAAATGTCGCTTCGTTTGTTCGAGCGCTTTAAGGAGGAAGCATTTTCCATAATATTTGAAACGGTGATTTGACCCTACGAATTCTTCCGTTCGCGATTCTTATTACCAGTCGTCACCAACATGGTAAACAGCCAAACTACAATTGTCACAACAACAATTCCCAGAACTGCTGAAAGCAAATAGCCAAGGCTGGCATTGCCCAGTGCGTGCAAGTTATATCCAGCCATCGGCGCGCCCCACAGCCCGGACAGCTTTTCCAACCCGGATGGAATGAATGACAATCCCTGACTGGTAAGCTGCTCGGTTCCCCATTCGCCCCAGGCAGTTCCCGGCGCAAGCAAACCTAATGGCGTCGCAACGATCAATGCGGCTAAGATCATCAAAGGCACGCGTAATTTCTGCCAGATTCCCGCTTCACTAAGCACTGCGGGTTTCTCGGCAGCTTGCAACACAGCAATATTAGAGCGTTGCAAATATGCGACCACCAGCGCCGCCAGCAGGCCTTCGGCCACTGACGCGAGTATTGCATGGGGGATGACCATTGCCGGGATCGAAACCGAGAGGGGATATGGCGCGTACAGCGGCGTTCCATTCGCGGACTTGAACAAAAGCGGCTGGATGCCAAACTCAACACCCGCGAAGAATGCCGCCACGGTTACGCCTGTCCAACCGCCTATTGCGGCACCAATCAACCGGCGCGGGGAGGTGAGCGGCTGATTTTTCGAGAAGGCCTGATAGATGGCATAGGAAATGTACGAGACAGTGACTGCCATATTAAACGCGTTGGCTCCCAGCGCAGTGATGCCTCCATCCCCAAAGAAAAAGGCTTGAATGATCAAGGCAACCGAAACCACGATCGTGGAGACTTCCGGTCCTAGGATGATCGCCGCGATGGTAGCCCCGATCGCATGTGCGGTTGTCCCGCCGGGGATCGGAAAGTTGAACATCATGATGACGAACGAAAACGCTGAAAGCAAAGCGATCAATGGGACGCTGCGCGCATTCATTGTTTCGCGGATCTTTCGAATGCCAATCACCCAGAACGGGAGAACGATCAAAAACATGATCAAGCATGTGAGCGGGCTGAGATACCCATCGGGGATGTGCATCGCCGTTGTTCCAAGCCAGACAAACAAAGCAGCATAATATATCAAAAGAAATTTGATGGTTCGAGATTTAAGAAACATTCGGACCTCGCTTTTTGAACTTGTGCGAAAACAAATTTTATCTTGCCTTATTTTGGCACTTCGGACAAAGGCCAAGCAGTGTGACGTGACTGTTGATGAAACGGTAGCCGCTTGACTTTTCCAATTGACTGATCGCCGACTCCAACGCGTCCAACCCGACCTCCAGGCTGCTCCCGCACGAACGGCAAATCAAATGGTGATGGCTTTCTCCGACAATCTGATATGCCATCTGTTTCTTTCCAACAATGTGAGCGGGCATCGCCAGTCCGTTCTTCGCAAGGAATTCCAGCGTCCGGTATACGGTTGGATATGTGAGTCCCGGCGCATCGCGACGCGCCTGCTCAAAGATCTCAGCGGGCGAAAGATGATTCTTCGAATGATGCAGCACGTGGAGAATCGCCTTGCGCTGGGATGTCATCCGAAAACCGCGGGCGCGCAGTTCAGGAGCATAAAGAGAAGCGCATGACATGGTTTTCCTTATTGCAAAATTTTGCAATAAATTCCAAGTATAGAATACCCCATCAAATTGATTCTTACATTAACCAAACATGAGCCAACAGGCTTTGTCGGCTCATGTTGCTCGTTTTTTTAGGAAAAATTTAGGATGATTTGGGATTAATGCTCACGGCTCCCATTGGAATTGCATAATGGCGTACAGATAAGGCTGGCTGCTAACATATTCCATGCCGATCAACCAGGTATGCCAATCCATATTTCCATTTGCCGATGTGCCGGGAAAATACAACGAATAAAAATTGATTCCTTTATACGGCCATGAGGCTTGATATGTTGTCCCACCGACTTGAATTTGGTTGCAGGTCAACGTGTAATTTTCATTGAATAGATCGAGCAAGGATGGCAAGATGACCTCATGGAAAGAACCTTTGGTTGACAAGCCGCTTCCAGACGCAGCTCCCCAATCAACCTGAAACGTCGAGTCGAACAAGAATTGCGCGTGCGTCGAATCATAATTGACCACGCGGCCATCGCGGTAATATCGCACATCCATGCCGTATGCAGGGCTGACAAGACTCGCCAATGATTTCCCATCCGATGTTTGCAGTGCAATCTTGAAGTTATTGATCAAAGTCATCGCTTGCGAGTCCGAGCAAAAATTTGCCGGAGCGTTTTGCTGTGTCACAACAAATTGTGGATTGGTTGTGGCCGGAGGCGGAGTCGGTATTATCGTTGTAGAAAGATTCGGTGTGACGGGAATCATCGTCGGCGAAGCGGGGGATAAAACTGTCGGCGCGGGAAAGGTCAACGTTGGCAGCGCCGCTGAAGTCGGAGTCTGATTCGATGTTGTATAACGCGGAAGTCCGCATCCCGACGTTGACAATAAAATCAAACCAATAAGAAGTAAAGTCCAATGAAACTTTTGCATCTTTACTCCTTTCAAACAAAACCGGCGATGGATTCGCCGGTCTTCATTTTACTTCTGTTGTTTTGCTTCGTCAGCCATTTTCTGAATTATTTTTCTCCCAATCATTCCAAGTCCCGAGATCGGACTCGTCAGTGTTGCGATTGCCACATCGAGGATGTCAGGCGCCATGCGCTGAACATTGCGAAGATGGCGGAGAATGTTGTTTTCGTTGGGCTGCTCATTTTTTTGAATCGCAGTCTCAACATCTTTAATCTCGGCCTTGACATCTTCTTTAACCGCAGGTGAAAGATTGGCGTGCTCATCCACGGCGCGATAAATCACAGCGAACGCCGACGAAAGGTCAAGTGTGTTTTGCGTGATGGTATTGTTGTCACCCATTACGATATTGCTGTTGTTCACATCACCGCCAATTGCGATGCTATGATCCCCGGTCCGAATTTTCTTCTTATCTGCCATACACCTCCTTCCTGTTCACTGGTTACGGATTACTTTCTCTCGGCGCGATCACTACACGGAAGCCCAAGTCATCGTTGAACATCAACGGCGTGGACCAATTCGAGAACGAACCGCGCGCAAACCATTGATAACCCATCCACGAACCACCGCGCACCACACGATATTGACCTTTATCATCGTACCACGAACCTGTCCATTCCCAAATATTTCCGCTCATATCCCACGCGCCATCGGGGCTGACTCCCTGCGGGAACGTGCAGACCGCGGTTGTCCCGCCAAGACCCGAACCGGTCGGATCGCTGTCCCATGTATTGGACGCGTTTTTGTCGAATGCCTCGCCCCACGGATATTCCAATCCATTCGCGCCGCGTGCAACGCGCTCCCATTCCGTTTCATTTGGCAGTCGAATAACATATCCATCTGGCACGGCGACGATCTTTTTCGCGAGCCATTTGCAGTACGCTTCCGCCTCGAACCAGCATACACCGACCAACGGAAAAATCGGATTGCTCAACATTTCAGTGTGCCAGTAATTCGGCGCGCCCCGTCGTTCGGGCAGACGATGATCAAGCCAGTCGCGCTCGACCGCTTCCAACGAACGCGCATCATATTTTCCGGTGCGCCAATCCCAGCCATCATCGCTCCAATATTCATGCCGCTGATATCCACCTTCCTGAACAAAGCGCGCAAACTGAAAATTCGTAACCGGATATTTTGCAACCCAATAACGACATGCGATTGACCGTTTTTCTTTTTTGACTCCGAACAGAAAATCGCCGGACGCGACTTCGACAAAACGATCCAGATCGGGCGGACGCCATCCGAGACGACCAAGCAATATTCCTGAACGCCGCCTCAAATCCGGATGAACGGCCGGACTCTGCATCGAGGGAATCAACTCATGGACGACGCGTTCGCGCGTCTGCGGCGGGACGCCTCCCGGCCACGTATCCAGCACCGCCTCACCTGCCAATGCAACAGATTCACCCGCGGGTTCCGCTTTGAGTTGAACAATGGATTCAACCACTTCGCCCGCGACCTTCGGCAACTGCTGGCGAATGCCAAGATAACCAATCGTCAACAAAGTTACCTCGTGCCAGGCTTGTTCGCCAATGTGCGGCGCAAGCAACTCAGCAATCGGTTTCGAATTTCCCTGGCCGCTCAATGCAATTGCCACCGCCGCCAGATATTCCTCGAACGTCAAATGGATGAAACCAAATTCGCCTGGCCCGCGTTCCAGCAATAACGCGGCGTGTTCGCGCACGTCCTGCAAGAATTGGCGCGCCGCCGTCTGCGGAGAATGTTCGCCGCGTTCAGCAAAAATTTCTTCGAGCTTTCGACGCAAATCTTCGCGGTTGACCAACCCCACCCCCGGACTGACTTCATGCATCCATAACGCCAGCGGAGCCAACACGCGCACCGTTTGAATTTCATCCAAGTCGCGGCCCGGTGCGCGGCCCGATAAACTGCGCGCGCGATTCCATGTCGAAAGAAGTGTGGTGACATATTGGTCGTAAAGCTGCACGCGTCGTTCGGGCAATGACACACCCTGGCGTTTCATCAAAGCCAGGATCGTCAAAAGCAATGGCGTCGAGGCTAAACGACGAACGCCTTCGTTTTCCTGAATTGCGTCCAGCAATTCGCGGCGGTCGGCTTCTGCATCGGCGCGTGCAACCGCTGTGCTTCCCTGCGCTTGCTTTTCGAGCGCATTGGTCCAGCGACTGACAAAATCTTCGATCTCGCTGTCATCGAAATCCACAAGTGTGCATTCCACCAAACCTTCAGCCGACGGACGAACCGAACGATAACCAACGATGCGGCTGGTCAGCACAAATTTATTTCCATTGCGGCGATGAAAAGCGTAAAAATCCGTGACGCGTTCGACCACGGTATTACGCAAATTCAAATCGCGGACTTCATCGAGACCATCCAAGAGAATCAAAGCGCGTCCGGCTTTCAACGCTTCACTGAGCATCGGGCCAATCGGTAGGTCCGCGCCGATGCCTGCAAAATACTCAGCGATAAATTCATCAAGCGGAACATCACTGGATTGCAATGCGTTGGCAAACGCGGCGATTGGCAACAAAATTGGAAGCCAATCGCCGAGTCCAATTTGATCGCCTTCGCCGCGCGCGAGACGCAAAGCCAGATATTTTAGAAATGTGGTTTTGCCCGCGCCGGGATCGCCCAATACAACGACGCCTGAATGTTCCTTTAGGATATTCAGCACCGGAATCGATTCACCCAGATGCAAGGATTGTTGTTCGTCTGTCGGCTGGCGTCCAGCCAAACTCAAATTGCGCTGCCAGGTTTCGCCTTCAGGCAATTCCAAACGCGCTTTGAGCGGAACATACAAATCGAGCAAATTAAGTTTCAATGGCACGCGGTCCGAAACGCCCATTCCTTTGAGACTTAGATAATAATGTCGGTCGAGCAGATAGTTGAGATAAGCTGTCGTGGCGACGCGTAAATCTGTTGCGGGCAGCCCTGCCGAAGGGTCCTGCCAGAGACGCTCGGCTAACACGACCGTCTGGGCATGTATAACAGTGCTGTCCGTAACATCGCCTTGAACCGCCACACTGGAGTCACCCGTCCGCACCGATTGAATGCGTCGGGGACGTGGTCGCGTCCTGGACGCAATCGGATTTGTCGCATCCATCGTTTTGATTTGAGCTTTCGCATCGGCAATTTCCGCTTCCGCGGCATTGCCAGATTTGACAGGCGAAGGCTGGATTTCTTCGTTTTTCTGATTTGGATCGGCCATGGTTCCCATCCTTTAAGGTTCGTGGTACGATGATAAAGGTCAAT
>JAJYOO010000463.1 GCA_021796155.1 Chloroflexota bacterium | reverse complement strand
TTTTGATGTGCAATTCGCGGAGTCTCATTTCGTAAAAAGACCCCAAAGTCGCGAAGACTTTTGGGGTCTGCTCCAAAAAGTCATTCTGTGGCTTTCTTTTTTCTGACGATGGTTGTAGAGCCGTCCGGCTTCGAGGTCGGAGGTGGAACGGGGATCGGCGTCTGCGCGATGATCTCAGCCTGGGTCGCCTCCGAAGGCGTGACATCGGGAGCCGGCTCAAGGTCCAGGTCTACCGTTTCTTCCATCCGGATTTGGCCGCGCAGGAATGCGCCTTCGTCTGTCACAAAAGCAGTCGTGACGACATCGCCCCACACACGTCCGCTGGCGCGAATTTCCAATTTTTGAGTCGTGATGTTGCCGCGCACTGCGCCCGCCACGATGACGGTGTTGGCGCGCACATTCTGACAGGTTACGCGTCCGGTCTCGCCGACAACGAGCATGCCGCGCAAAGCAATCTCACCCTCGAACGCGCCTTCGATTCGCACACCGCCCGAACCATTAATCGAACCATGCCAGATCACGCCCGGCCCAAGCACGGATGTGATGCGTTCGACAGCCTGAACTTGTTGTGAAGTTTCTGTTGAAGAAGTACTACGTTTGAACATTAAGCCTTTGCACCTGTAGAAAGTAAATCCAATTGGAAGAATCGATGTTACGCAGACTGAACAATTCCGCGCTCATCCAGGAATTCGACAGGCTCTTTATTCTTGCCGCGTTCCCACATCATCGAGAAAAACCAAATACCGCTTTCACCGATCCAAAAGTCAGCAGGGGTGAATCGCATCTTCGAGTCTCGAGGTTTCTTATTGCGTTCAGGCGAGTATTCTGCCTGCCAGCCCAAAAATTCACCTTTCCATTTTTTCCCTGCCGTGTGAAGCATATGAGCAAAAGCCCGCACTTCACGTAAATCCGGAATCGCTACTGGCAGGATTGGCGAATAGTCTGGACGAGGAGTAATCTTGACTTTAGCCGTTAACATGCTTGCTCTTTTCTTTCTTCCATGCTTCGAGGAGGAAGGCATGGTTTTCCTCAATAATTCGCTTTATGTCTCGTAATTCAACAGGCTTGAAACTGCCTGCTCGCGCTTCCCGGATGGGATCAAGCCAGAATTTTGCATCTTTGCCTTCCTTGCCTGCGTGAACGCGTGATGGTTCATCCATGTCAGCTTCGTAAAACCAGAATTTATATCGTTGACGCGCAAGACAACCGGCATGACTCTATTTTACCGTAAAAAGAAAAGGACGCTGAGCGGAGGCCGTTCAGCGTCCACTGGTCACTGATAACTAATTACTGGCCACTTTCTTTTGCTTCCGGATTCATCTGCACGCCGACAGCATTGAAACCCGAATCAACATACAAAACTTCGCCGGTGATACGCGCCGAAAGATCGGATGCCAAAAATACCGCGGCATTGCCCACATCTTCAATCGTGACGTTCTCGCGCATCGGTGAGACATCCGCAAAGTGCTTGTACATATCGCGGAAGCCGCCTACGCCCGCCGCGGCCAATGTACGAATCGGGCCAGCCGAAATGGCGTTGACGCGAATCTTCTCCGGGCCAAGATCATAAGCAAGATAACGTGTGGATGACTCAAGCGCGGCTTTGGCAACACCCATCACGTTGTAATGCGGTGCGACTTTCACCGAGCCATAATACGTCATGCAAATCAACGACGCACCGGGCCGCAGAATCGGACGAAAGGCTTTTGCCAGCGCCACGAACGAGAACACACTGATATCCATGGCGTTCTTAAATGCCTCGCGGCTGGTGTTGTAGTATTGGCCGGTCAATTCGTCGCGGCCCGCGAACGCGATCGAATGTACCAGCACATCAATCTGCCCAAAATCCTTTTTTGCCTTTTCTGCGATTGCAACAATGTGATCATCTTTACTAACGTCACATTCTTCGACCCAGTTGCAATTGATCTTTTCCGCCAGCGGCTTGACGCGTCGTTCAAGCGCCTCGCCCGCGTAGCTGATTCCGATCTTTGCGCCTTCACGATGCATGGCCTGCGTGATGCCCCATGCAATCGAACGTTCGTTAGCCAAGCCAAATATCAATGCAGTCTTGCCTTCAAGTAAACCCATCGTTCCTCCAAGTTAATCCTTTATATTGATCTTCCAACCTTTGACCAGAAACCGCCATGGCTTTGACTTCCACGGCTCCGGCGTATTATTTAAACCCACACGCGGCCCTTTCGTCACGTTCGAATTCGGGATGGAAATCCCCGCTTCGATCCATAGACCGGAGGCAGACTCCGTTAAATCGACTCCGTTTTCGCTCTTGGTGATTCCCATTGCCTGCGTCAGTTTACCAGGGCCAAATGTATCGCGCCCGCTTCGTCGCCGCGACATAATCACCTCGCCTTCAATCGGTTGAATGGCGCGAATCAAAACCGCGGCTGGGAATCCCTCGCGCTCTGTGACAACGTTTAACATCCAATGATTTCCATACGTGAAATAAACATATGCGTGTCCGGGTAAACCATACATAACAGCCGTACGCGGCGTTCGTCCAGCTTTGGCATGACAAGCTAAAT
>JAJYOO010000462.1 GCA_021796155.1 Chloroflexota bacterium | reverse complement strand
AAAGTCTGCGCTCGCGTCCGGGCGCGGATCGCCATGCGGCAATCGGAGCGTAGATCAACAACGGCAGCACAACATACCATCCAATCGAACGGAAGATGGCAATGATGTGCCACGTCAGTGTTGTCGGCTCGAAAAACGCGGGAGGCAGGACCGGTTGAGTGACTCCATAACCGACAACAAACAGGAATTGCAACAACAGATTCATCTTCGAGAAAACGTTTTGAACCTGGCCCGAACCACTCTCAAGTTGATGAATAACATACATAACTGAATGGCGAGGCAAATTCAGTATAGCTGCAATTGGAGACTTGCCGCCAAAATCATTTTGATGGGCAAGACTCCACACAAACAACAAAACGCCGAGGAAGAACACGACTCCTACGCCGACCAAAACGGACACCGGCAAACGTTTTCGCTCGCCCTTGAACCACAGCCAGCCGCTGAACAAAATTAGCAACATCAAGGCCATTGCCGGTGAGACCAATAACATTCCGACCAAAGCCGCGCCCATCCAAATGAAACTGCTTCGATTGGATGAACCTTCGGTTTGATTCTCGCCCTGCTTCAACCATGTTGCAAATCCCCACAGCGCCATCGCAATGAACGTCAACAGGAAAGGCTCGCGCATCTGTGCGCCGCCTGTCAGAATGGACTCTGGATAGAGAACGAAAAGCCACGAGGAAACTAGAGCTAGCCTCTCGTCCCAGAGCAGACGCGTGGCTTTATAGAAGAAAGGAACGCCGAGAGCCGCAGTCATCGCCGCGAGAAGAAGAATCAACAACGGGCGATGAGCATCTGGCGAAAAAACTTTATAAGTCAACGCGCTCAATGCAAGCAATCCGCCATATTGATCGGTGTAATACGTTTTATCGAAAGCGGACAAAAGCGATTGGCCGGAGCTTGCCAACTGCCAGGCCTGATCGTCGCGGCGATGCGCATCGGTGAAGACAAAACCTGCTTTGTCGTCAGGCATGTCATGGCCGTTGATCGGCAACGCGATATAGACTGCAACGCCTGAAGCAAGACGCAATAAAAGAGTCAAGCCGACCATCCACGCCAAGGCTTTGCCACCACCGACGCTTCGACCAGGCTCAGCGCAAGCCCAACGCCATAAAACAATCATTCCAATAAGGCCAAGCAATAACAGAGCAGAAAATCCAAGCCAGCCAATCCAAAACGGAGGGCTTTGAAGCGCGGCCAATCCCGCGCCAACGATCAATGCAACGGGCACAAGAAAAATGAAGTCTTTAGCAGAAAGATATTTTGATTTCATATAATTCCATCTAACGCACATTGAGCACGCGCAAGCCAGGTGTACTTTTCAACTTTACGCCGCGCATTCGAAGCTAGTTCATCACGGCGCTTACCGTCATTCAATAAATTTTCAACCGCCGACTTCCACGCATCCACATCGCCTGGCAGGCAAAAGACCGCGCGCGATTCATCCAGCACTTCACGAATCACCGACAAATCCGCGGTGACAATCGCGCGTCCCGCCGCCATGTACTCGAACATTTTCATCGGATTGATACCCTCGGCAATATCTTGTCCACTGCTGCCAGAAATCGTTCGGCCATACGGCATAAGCAAAATATCAGCGGCGGATTGATAAAGCGGCAGTCGGCTATTTTCGATGAAGCCAGTCAGCGTCACATTCATGATGCGCGAGGCACTCAACTTTGTTCGCCATTCTTCGACTGCGTCCGGCGTGCCGCCCGCCCAAAGAAAATTCACATTTGGCAAAGCACGCGCCAACTCGAACAACAAATCCATGCCACGGCCCGCATAAAAATGACCAGTGAAGCCAACAGTCAAACCATCTTTGAGATTTAATTGCCGACGCGCCTCGGCGGGATTTGGCAGATTCGCATATCGTTCGAGATCAACGCCGTTCGGGGCAACCTGCACCGCATCATCCAGGAACTCGAGGCGGGTCGAACGTTCCAAAGCTTTTCTCAACGCCTGAGTTGTGACCAGCAACCGCTTGCGTCCGCGCCTCTTCCAAAATTGATGCAGCCACCATGGGCCTAACCGCCCGAGCACATCCGCGTGCATCTCCAAAACAACCGGATAACTTTGCCAGAGTCCGAGCGCGGCGGATTGCGGAAGCCAAGTATAAATTAAATCCGCATCGAACTTGCGCGCTGCGGATTGAGCATACCATATAAAATCAAAACGCTTTAAGGCGGGGGCTGAAGGCAACCAATCAATTTGAAACGCAGAACGCAAGCCATACTGTGATGCGAGTGCTTCCCATGAAGCGGGCTCCGTCTCGCGCGGTGCAAAGACGCGCAACTCGTGGCCGAGTTCCATCAGCGCGTCGCAAACCTTCATCGCCTGGATCGAATTGGCGGTCAGCGATGGAATGCGTGAATTTGTGATTACAGCTATTTTCATAACCAATTGCTCTAGACGGCGGCTGAAGCATTTTCCTGCCGCCGAAGTTCTCGCATCCCGCGCCAAACGATCAGGCCAACAGAAAGAACGTAATACATCGAAAGCAATCCAGCTTCCATCACATATCCATAACGCGGTACCAGCGGAAACGCCAGTCCGACTT
>JAJYOO010000461.1 GCA_021796155.1 Chloroflexota bacterium | reverse complement strand
GTCGACCCGTCAACGCTTTCCGTTCACGAGAAGGAACGCTTGTGCCGCGGCTGGGTGGACGTCATGTGGAAGAATATCGGTCCGCGCAACGATGTGCCCGCTCCGGATGTTGGCACAACCCCGCAGATGATGGGCTGGATGATGGATGAATATTCCAAATTGGTTGGTCAATATACGCCGGGTGTGTTTACCGGTAAGCCGTTGGGCGGCGGTGGATCCGAAGGCCGCACCGAAGCGACTGGCTATGGCGTGATCTACACGGTCCGCGAAGCGATGAAGCACCTGAAGATGGACCCGAAAAATTCCGTGGCAGCCATCGAAGGTTTTGGCAATGTAGCGCAGTACGCAGCCATTGGCTTTATCGAAATGCTGGGCGGAAAAGTCGCCTGCGTTTCCTGCTGGGATCGCAATGACAAGAAATCTTATACTTACAGCCACAAGGATGGCATTGACCCGCACTTCCTGCTGACCATCGTGGACGAGTATGGCACGATTGATAAGAAGAAAGCCCAGGATAAAGGCTACACCGTTGAAGATGGCGGGGCATGGATCACAAAAGATGTGGACGTGTTGATCCCTGCAGCGATTGAGGGCCATGTCAACGCTGATACAGTCAAGACGACATCAAAGCGCGTCAAGCTCATAGCGGAAGGCGCCAATGGCCCCGTCACGCCCGAAGCGGATGAATACTTCAAGGCGAACAAAATCTTTGAAATCCCCGACTTCCTCTGCAACGCGGGTGGCGTAACAACTTCCTATTTTGAGTCGGTTCAGAATGATATGAATTTCTACTGGACGAAACATGAAGTGCTGGAGAAACTCGACACCAAGATGACACAGGCGTTCAACGCTGTGCTTCACATGAGCGAGAAGGAAAAAGTCTACATGCGCGACGCGGCGTACATGGTCGCGATTGACCGCGTGGTCAAAGCCATGCAGTTGCGCGGCTGGGCATAGGTAAGACACAATAAGCAAAACGCAAAGAGCGTATCCAAAATGGATGCGCTCTTTTCTTTGTACGCCATGTCTGATTTTAAAAATGTTTTCTATTTGGGCAACAATAAACTTTCGCCTAATTGATTCAGCTGTGAAATAAAAGTTTCTACAGGCGGAGCTTGTATCCAGCGCACGGCTTCCCAATCTTCCTTTTGAACAGAACATAATACGCGTCCCAAGTCAGCGGGAAAGATGCCCGCCGCCTTGCTTTGTGCGCCTGTGATCGCGGATCGAAGAGATAGATTCTTTTGGCAACAGAATCCCCAGATATCTGCAAAGTCTTTTGGCTCCTCGCGGTCAAGCAAAGCTGTCACTTTATTGGCGAGGATATTTTCAGCGGAGTCCAACCTTCCAAGAACGGGATGTTCTTGAATCTCTCCGACTCGCGCAGGCACATCATTGACCATTTCGATCTTGAGAGAAAAATCTTTTTGTGCGAGATTGAGTCGGGCGAAGCGTTCTTCTTTCATCAGAACATCGCCTTGAAATTCTCGGTTGAGCGCTTGAATGATCCGTTCCACCCATAAGCCGAAACGCTGATCGTCGTTGACGAAATAATCCAGGTCATCCGAGAAGCGATGCTGGAGATAACCGCGTGAGGCGGCGGTTCCGCCTGTGAGATAAAAGCCCGTATCCGCTTGATTGATGACCTTGACCACGCGGTCTTGAAAAGGATACAAAACGTCAAAGTAAAACGCGGAATTAGTCATGGAGCAGTTCGGGATGTTTTTCGGGAAGCCACTTGACGAGAAAATCAAATCCGCGCACGCGGCTCTTCGAGCGGATGCGCCCGCGCCAACGCGGCCAATTCTCCACCAGTTTTTTATAGCCGATCAAATGAATGATTTCCTCATACGAAGCATACTCCAGCAAGCGACGCGCAGCCCAATCTTGATCCAGCCGCCCCTTTGTAAGACGGCCCGCAAGGATTTCACGGAACTGATTTTGGTCGAGATCATAATCCCAAACGTAGGGAAGACGCTGTGCGACTTGCATGTTTTGATTATATGCGATAATCCATCCCCTAAACATGACGGTCACTTTCAAAGTGACCGTCATGTTTGCCTACAACTCGCAGAACCGATCAATCCGTTTGCCTATGATGGCAAGGCTGTCTTCCCAGAATTTGCGCGTGCGGATGTCAATGCCGAAGCGCTTGGCGAGCTTGGCCGCTGACTCTTCACCTGTAGAGGCCAACAGTTTTTTGTAATCGTCCACGAAGGCTGCACCGCGTTGTTGGTAGATGGCATATAAACCGGTTGCAAATAATAAACCGAACGCGTACGGGAAATTGTAGAAGGATAAACTCGGCGAATAATAATGCGGCTTCCACGTCCACATGAACTTTTGCAGGTAACGCTCATCGAGCCCATCGCCATAGGTTGCTTTCTGTGCGCGTTCCATGATCTCATTGAAATCATCAGCGGAAAGTTCAGCCTGTTCGCGGCGCTCGAAAACTTCTTTCTCGAAAAGATAACGTGAGTAAATGTCCACGGTGACTTGCGCCGCGCCCTGGATCTGCGCTTCGAGCACGGCCAATTCTTCCTGCGGGTCTTTCGTGGATGATAGAACGGC
>JAJYOO010000460.1 GCA_021796155.1 Chloroflexota bacterium | reverse complement strand
ATTCAGGGTCAGGCGCGCGGCGCGTGTAAAGGTGGTCATAGAGAATACGACGAAGCTGGCTGGCACTCATGTAAAGAGAGGGACTAATTGTGAAATACAGATCCTCCTCGCCGGTAGCAATCAAAGGCATGTCAAATACACTGAAACGATCAAATCCTATGAAAAGACTGACTGAATCAATATATTCGCCATAATACATTTTAATTAGTTCGCGTTTTTCAGGAATACGGTTGTGTTGCTGAAAATATTGTACAGAATATTCCGCCACAGCATTGGTAGCGTCGTTTCCAAAGATTCCAAAGAACAACCGGAAACGCTTATGATTACTGGTCCTTTCAGATGCGGCGTCAAACATATCAGACAAATAACTAAATTCGGTTCCGTGCAGGAAGCGGCGATGGTCACCATAAAAATGGACACGCACATCATATTCATCGTAGAAATCCAAGAAAGCAGAATGTTCTGCCAGTCGAGCCAATCCGCCCGCGCCGATGCGCCGCACATATTCATCGCCGCGCAGTAACAAATCGGGGCCAAAGGCAGGCGTAATCAAAGTATCAATGCCGTAGTCAAAAAACAAGCGATATAGCGCGATATGATATTGACTAGCAATATCTGTGTAAGCTTTGATCGGGTCATCGAAGGATTCGCTCCCATATTCCAACGCGAACCAGCGCCGCGTGCCGTTGATTGGGAAGACCACAACTCTGGAGCCGGAGGCTCTCACTAATTTTGCGACTTCTTCGGTGGGAAGTCGCAGGAACTCCTCCAGAGAAATCAAGATTTCCTCCATAGGCGTGGTACGAAGCGCGAGGTCCGCGCCATGTAAACGGCGTAATCTGGCAATGTTTTACTCAACAATTCCTCTTCCTGGCGGGCAGCGCGGGAAAAGTCCCAAAAGGTGTAAATCAGCATTACCAGCGTCGTCAGCGCCGGATTGACCAGGAAGAGTCCAATCGCCATGCCAAAGAACGAGGTGATCACCGGATGACGAATCGCTGCGTAAGGGCCGGTGTCAATTACGCGGTGTTCCGGCTGGACTTCCACGCGCTCCGCGTAAAACTGTTGCAGATGCAGGCGCGCCCAAAAGTGAAGAAGCATTGCGCCAACCAGCGACAAAACGCCGACGACTTGAATCACCAATCCCCACATAGAGTCAGTGCGCCAACCAATTTGCGGGATGACGATAGGCTGTAAAACCAGCAGCGCGGCAAAAGCCAGCATGAGCAGAGTAAAGTCCCAGCTGCGCCCCGAGCCGCTGGCGCGTCTCTGTTTGTCATATCGGTGGATGAGAAAAAAATCCATCATGTAGAAAAGGAGGATGACAAGCAGAAAAACGATGGATTGATAAATTCCGGTCAACATTTTATCCCTATGAAAACGCGCGGCTGATCTGACGAGTCCAAAAATTTGCGCCGACGACCGCCGTGTGATTGTTATGTTCCAACGTAAAGCCAAGCTGTCGCTTCACATCGTACGCGCCGCTTCCCCAGCGTAATAATCGAACGCGCTTCTTGAATGCAATTTCCAGGCTGGCATAAACCAGCAGAAAATATACATAAGGAATTTCTTCAGCCAGACCGATGGCAGTCGTCATTTGAGCACAGTTATCCTCGAGCAGCACACCGCCGCCGACAATCCGCTCACCGATCCTTGCCTCCAGCCATGTACCGCCGATCGAAGCAAGATTTTCGAGGAGGGAACGCGTCCAGGGGTTATGAACGTTGTCGTGACGATGTTCCACGTTGCGGATCAACACCATCGCTGAATCAACATCCGGCACGGTCCGATGGGACATCACGCGAATGCCCAGCTTTTCCGCCTCGCGCAGACTGCGTTTGTAGTGCTGTCGGTCCTTTTTGTTTCCCAATCTGAGATAATCATCCAGGCTGTTCCAGCGATTCTCCATGACCGTTCCCGGACCAAAAACGGAAAGAACACTGACGTTCGACGGCCAATCGTGCATTTCGTTTTCACACAAATAGTCAAACAAGACAAAAGAAGCGGATTGATGTTTGGCATTCTTAATCGCTTCATCAACCAACGCGGACAGAACAGGCGCCCGCCGCGAGTCTTCAGGCAGGATGATCCCCGAAAGATTTGACATCGGCGAACGGCAGATCAGAAGCGGCCAACGCTTTAACAAACCAGGTGCCAATTTCCTCAGCGGGGAGAGCGCCCTGCGAGGCAACGGCTCGTTCCGAACCAGCCACAGGCAGGCACGCGCGATCAATTCAGTGCCTTCCCAAACCAACAGGTAGGTCGGCGGGCAATCAGACATGACACGCTCGCCAAAGGCATACCAGCGGTGGCTTTGAAAAGGGCGACCCGCGCTGAGACGGTCCCACATTGCGGCATCAATGTCATGAATAGTGTTCGCCACCTTTATACTGAAATCCGTCATGGTGAAATGGACCTTCACATATCCCGTATGCCTTGCAAGGCCATTAGAGCGTCCACACTTTCGAGATACTCCCGCCATCCGGGGTAAAGCGCAAAATCATCCTGATTATAAGACTCGTCGGGATAAAGGGTCTTCACTCGCAGGAAATTGTAAAGTGCGCGTTGTTCTTTTGTGGCCTG
>JAJYOO010000459.1 GCA_021796155.1 Chloroflexota bacterium | reverse complement strand
GAGTAAGGTTTGGCTGGCACGCGGTGAAGTGATCGAGTCAACGCCGTTGCGGACATCATAAATTTCGTTGATGATGTTCGCGCCAATTTGCAGAAGAACGGTCGAGGCCAAAGAAATGATGAATAACTGGAGATTGAATTTTCCTTGAGCAAAGGCAAGCGCGCCCGCAACTGCAACTGGAGTGTACGCGCCCGTCAAACTGAATGGACGCGCGATCTCCGTCCACGCGCTGAACTTGCGCCACGCGCGTTCAAAAGGATTCAAACGGTCCAATGGATCGGATGCAACCATGACGCTTTCTTTAACGGGTGCTGTTAATGAAACAGTTTCCTTTACAGCCATCGAACCATACAACTCGGCAGCTTCAAGAATCGGTTGTATATGTTCATCTTCCTGAAGGATGGGCTGAAGGATGGGCATGTCCATACCCGCTTCGTTATAACGCGCGGCGGCTCCAGCGACCTCTTCCGATGTGCCGCATAACATAAAGGCATCCAGCATTTCGTCAGGGATCAATTCGGCGGCCTTGTGATAATCTTCGGCGCGCCACGCGACACCGATTTGATCGCGCAGTTGCGCGTCGAAGCCGGCTTGCTGCAATGAGAAGTTGGAAAGAATGCTCATCATATAGATGACGAACGGCTCGCGCTTGGCTCGATTGAGCGCAGCGCGGCGGGACTTGTCCACCAGCGTGAGCAGATAACCACTGACGCTGACGGCGCGTTCGTCGCGTCCAGCCTCGAGCGAAGCCTTCCGCAATTTGACGAGAAGCCGCTTCAAGTTCGGGATCGATTCGGCGGGCCGCGATAAATAACCGTCCGCTTTGCGACCAGCCAATTCCAAAAATGCAGTCCGATACGCGGCGACATAAATCGGGACGCGATGCACGGGCGGGAACATCGGCTGGATCGGCGGCAAATTTGGCGTCGCGGATGGGACGCGTCCGCCTGCCCACATCGTGCGTAACAAGTCAATGGCGCTGCTGACCTGTTTCACCGCATCATCGGGATTGTAGGGAATGCCGATTTGCGATAGTCGAATCGGGATGGTCGTTCCAAGCCCGAGGCGGATGCGGCCCGGAGCCATCTCATCCAACGCCGAAATGGTCATCGCGATCAGAGCCGGATGACGCGTGTTGACGCTGATCGCACCAACCGCGACATCAATGTCTGGCACTTGCGCGGCAATCGCGGAAGCATACGTGATCGCATCGCGCTCATAAGGCGTATCGTGAATCCATACTGAATGGATGCCGCGGCGACGGGCATCGTCGGCCCAGCGAACAACATCCGAGACTTTGCCGCGCCCGGCAAAACCAATACCAACAGGTCGAGCAAGTTCAAACATGGTCAACTCCTAAATTAACAATGCGCCGATTATATGACTCTCAAACCGCACAGGCAAATGATTTGGTCGTCAAAATCGAAAGCGGGATTCAATTCTTCTTGTAATTTTTTCTGCGCGTGCTATCATGATTTTTGGAGGGCACGATGAGCAAAACTTTGAAACAAATTCTGTTCTGGACGCCGCGCATCGCGAGCATCTTATTCATTTTATTTCTCAGCATGTTTGCGTTGGACATCTTCGGCCAGGGTTATAGTTTCTGGGAAACGGTGGTTGGATTATTCATGCATCTAATTCCCTCCTTCATTTTGATCATCGCAGTTGTTTTAGCCTGGCGATGGGAATGGATCGGTGCGGCGATGTTTATCGGCTGGGCAATCTTTTATGTCGCCACCACGAGTGGATTCCCGTGGAGCGTTTATGCGCTGATCGCGGGAATTCCTTTCGTGGTGGGAATTTTGTTTTTGGCGGGATGGATTTATAGAAGGGAAATTCGAGGCGACTAAATCTACAAAGCTTTGAGTGATCTTCGTGCAAGCCTGCTTCGATAAGCTATAGGCAGATTGTTCTGTAAATTAGCCACATGTGCCTTAAGCTGAGTACGTAGAAAACTAGCCGTACTCTGATCTCCAGCGTAGTTCGCGATCAGGAATTCGAATACGGCATTGGTCTCGGAATTTTCAAGCTCATCAGCAATTTCATACGCATCTTCCAAATCACCAATATTTTTATCTGCCTGACTACTGGAAAAGATAATCATCTTTTGGGCATGCAACAATATATCTGCGCTCGCTTTCTGTTCCAATTGTTCAACAGTTGATCTGGCGCGCAGATTTTCCAACCAGCGAGCATGACCGGCTTCTTCCGCTGCATAGCGATGCCAATACGCAGCAATTTCAGGCGTGTAAGAGAATTTCTTTTCCATATTCTCGTACAACGCCTGACAGGCATTTTCAATCTGGATGGCGAGCTCGATCAGATCTGCGATAGTGGAATATGCCATTGTTCCTCAAAAGCTTTATACCATAAGAGTGTTTTGTGAGGGGCAAAAACGGACAGGCGTTATCTGTTTCGCTTGTTATCATATGGAGCGTTTACGCGCTGATTGCGGGAATTCCATTTGTGGTTGGAATTTTGTTTTTGGTGGGATGGATTTATAAGAAAGAGATTATTCTCGATAAAACCCGTGCTTGACAAACCCCAATAGGCACAAGAAAACTGCTAAAGCGATACAATTCCTTTCAGGCGC
>JAJYOO010000043.1 GCA_021796155.1 Chloroflexota bacterium | reverse complement strand
CTTCATCGTGATAACGGACTTCGCATTGATAAAGTCTTCGCGCAAACCGATGTAGCAGTTATGCATTCCTATCCGATGTATACGCCTTGGGCGCGTCAACCTTTGGACCCGGATTTTGTTCCGTTTACCTGCGCGCTAACTGCCGCCTTATGTGGAAAGCCGGTTCTGATGGAGGAGTTTGGAGGATGCACTGCGAACCCCGGCGAACCATCTCATACTTGGTCATGGACCGAAACCAATGGGCGCAAGCGCGAGCAGTTTATGGCAAGCGAAGAGGACTTCGCTGAGTACATCGGTCTTGTGCTTCCGAAATTGCAAAACAGTGGCGCTACTGGAGCTATGCTGTGGTGCTATGCAGATTACGTTCCTGAATTGTGGGAACTGCCTCCTTGTCAGAATGCCAAACATGAACGCTTCTTCGGTTTGGTGCGACCAGATGGTTCGTTGAAACCGCATGCCAATGTAATTAAAGAATTTTCAAGAACGAAGCCACAAGTACTTCCTATACCTGAGTACGCGAAATTATCCGTCAACCCCGATGAGTTTTATAAAGAACCACTCAGCAATTCGACTAACTTGTATCAGCAATATTTACAGGGAGTCCAAAGCATCTAAGTCCAGGCTTTTCATTTTCTTGTTTCAAGGAATTCAATATGTCACACATTGACGATCTTCTCAAACAAATGACTCTCGAAGAAAAGGCCGCGCTATGTACTGGAGCCAGTGCATGGACAACGACACCTGTTGAACGCCTCGGCATTCCAGAAATGACTGTTTCAGACGGACCACATGGCGTGCGACGCGTCGAAGATGTGCACACCCTCGTGTCCACCAGCGTCTCAGCAATCTGCTTCCCCACCGCCGCGTGCATGGCATCCACTTGGAACGTGGATTTGATTCACCAACTTGGCGAGGCAATCGCGGAAGAATGCATTGCTTTAAATGTAGATGTAATTCTCGGTCCCGGCGTGAACATGAAGCGAACGCCTTTGTGCGGACGAAATTTTGAATACTACTCAGAAGATCCTTATCTTACCGGGCAAATGGCAGCCAGTTTTATCAATGGTGTGCAAAGCAAAGGCATAGGAACCTCGCTCAAACATTTTGCAGGAAACAATCAGGAACATCAGCGTTCCACCATCAGCGCGGAGATGGATGAACGCACCTTGCGCGAGATTTATCTTCCAGCCTTCGAAGCCGCGGCCAAACAGGCCGAACCTTGGACAGTGATGTGCTCTTACAACAAGATCAACGGCACATTCTCCTCTGAGAATCACAAACTGCTGACAGATATACTCAAGGATGAATGGGGTTTTGATGGCCTTGTTGTTTCTGATTGGGGCGCGGTGCTCGATAGAGTTGCCGCCCTGAAAGCCGGTCTCGATCTCGAAATGCCCGGTCCAAGGAAACGACGCGTGCAAGCGGTCATTGATGCAGTTCATTCGGGCGAGTTAAGCGAATTAGTCTTGGACGAATCAGTTCGACGCATATTGCAGATCATCTTCAAAGCTGCCGAAACAAAAAAGGGCGATCCATTCGACATTGCTGCTCACCACGCGTTGGCGCGTAAAGTCGCGGGCGAAGGCATGGTTCTTCTAAAGAATAACGGAATCCTTCCGTTGAAGAATCCGAGCAGCATCGCAGTCATCGGTCGCGCAGCGAGGGAAGCATACTATCAAGGCGGAGGCAGCTCACATATCAACCCAACTCAGGTTGATATTCCTTTCGATGAACTACAAAAATTAGCCGGGAATGCCAAATTGACTTATGCTGACGGTTATTGTAAAGATGAAACGATTGCACAGCCTCTCATTGATGAAGCTGTCAAAAATGCTCATTCAGCGGATGTAGCCTTGCTTTATGTTTCTTTGCCTGCATCCAAGGAGTCGGAAGGCTATGATCGAATTGATCTCGACCTGACTCAACAACAGATCATGCTGATTAAAGCAGTCACCGCGACCCAGCCAAATACTGTTGTGATTCTCAATAACGGCGCTCCGGTCGTGATGAGTGAATGGATTGATGGTCCGGCTGCCGTCCTTGAAGCTTGGATGATGGGCCAGGCTGGTGGCGGCGCTATTGCTGATATTCTTTTTGGGAAAGTCAATCCCTCTGGCAAATTAACAGAGACCTTCGCTTTGAAATTAGTAGATACACCTGCCTACCTCAATTATCCAGGGGAAAATGGCAGGGTACGTTATGGTGAGGGCATCTTTGTCGGATATCGTTATTATGAGGCAAAACAAATTTCAGTGCAGTTTCCATTTGGTTATGGGTTGAGTTATACCAATTTCACGTATAGCAATCCTAAAGTATCCGCCGAAACTTTCAAGGATGTAGACGGCTCGAGTCTTTCGGTGGATGTAATGAACACCGGTAACGCGGCTGGCAAGGAAGTAGTTCAGGTTTATGTACACGAACATAAATCAAAGCTGGTCCGTCCGCCCAAGGAGCTTAAAGCGTTTGCTAAAGTTGAACTCCAGCCTGGCGAGACCAAGACAGCGACTCTCAAGCTCGATTTCCGCGCCTTTGCCTATTACCATCCCGCCTACAAACAATGGATCACCGAGGATAGCGAGTTTGATATCCTGATCGGCTCATCATCCGCCGATATCCGCCACACCCTGACTGTTACACTTCAATCTACGCTTGAACTGCCAAGTATCTTGAATCGCGAGTCAACGTTGTGCGAATGGCTGGACGATCCGCGCGGCAAGGATGTTCTTACCCCTCTTTACCAGCAAATGATCGCTCACATAGAGACAATATTTGGCAAAAACGATACTGAGCAAACAGGGCAGGATCCGATGGGGTTTATGATGGACATGCCTCTACTCGGCGTGCTCGAGTTTCAGCAAAGCATGCTTTCCACATCACCTGAAGAGCTGGTAGATGAGCTGCTCACACAGGTCCATGCAACAGGCAAATAAAACCTTGGTTGCTACCGCAGATGCTTCCGATTCTCTTTCTCCTCATGTTTCATTTAGGGGCATGCGGCCTCCCCTAGTCCCGCAACCGAATCCGGCTGCGGGACTAGACGGCCCGAGAGTCGTTGCACAAACTCTCTTTGTCATCAATCTACAATATTCGATCTTTTGAGGCATCATGCGTTACGGCCATTTTGACGATGAACACCGCGAGTACGTTATCGAACGTCCCGATACTCCCCTGCCCTGGATCAACTATCTCGGATGCGAAAATTATTTCGGGTTGATCTCCAACACGGGCGGTGGATATTCATTTTATAAAGACGCGCGCTTAAGAAGATTGATCCGCTATCGGTATAATGACGCGCCGTTGGATTCGGGTGGACGTTTTCTGTATCTGCGCGATAACGATTCCTCTTCGCTTCTTTCCGGACCTGTTTACTGGTCGCCGACATGGATGCCGACGCGCCACCGATTGAATTTTTACGAATGCCGCCACGGATTGGGTTACACCATCATTCGTTCAAAATATTCGGAAATAGAAGCGCAGACCCGTTATTTTGTGCCGTTGGGTGAAAGCCTTGAGATTTGGGAATTGACACTAACGAATCATCGCCCCAACAAAGCAAACCTTTCCGTTTTCTCAGTAGTCGAATTTTGCCTATGGGACGCGCAAGACGACGCAACAAACTTCCAAAGAAATTATTCAATTGGTGAAGTAGAAATCGAGGATGGTGTTATTTATCATAAAACTGAATATCGAGAGCGCCGCGATCATTTCGCATATTTCGCCTGCTCTGAACCATTAGCTGGTTTCGACACACAACGTGATGCTTTTCTAGGCCCATATCGCGGCTGGGATTCGCCATTAGTTGTAGAAACCGGTCAAGCATCCAATTCGATCGCGCACGGATGGCAACCTATTAGCGCGCAACACGTCAAAGTCCAGTTGATGCCGGGCGAACAAAAAAAGATCATCATCATTCTCGGTTATCATGAAAATCCTAAAGATGAAAAATTTGATCCACCCGATTCGCAAATCGTCAACAAGCGATTCATCAAACCCATCATCGCACAATATTTGAAAGCGGACGAAGTTGAATCAGCATTTCAGGCTTTGCGTCATTATTGGGGTGGATTGCTTGATACGTTGCAAGTCGTTACGCCTGACGTTCACACAAACCGCATGGTGAACATTTGGAACGCGTATCAAGTGATGACGACATTCAACCTATCGCGCTCGGCTTCCTATTTCGAATCAGGCATTGGGCGCGGCATGGGCTTTCGCGATTCAAATCAAGACCTGCTTGGCTTTGCACAATTTATTCCTGAGCGCGCTCGGGAACGCATCCTTGATTTGGCAGCGACGCAATTGCCAAGTGGTGGGGCTTATCATCAATATCAGCCCTTGACCAAACGCGGCAATGATGACATTGGCTCTAGCTTTAATGATGATCCGCTTTGGTTGATATTGTCGGTTACAGCTTACATCAAAGAAACAGGCGATTGGAACATTCTCGATGAATGCATTCCGTTTGATAACCAATCCGGTTCTGAAACGCCTTTAATGGAACACCTGCAACGCTCCATCCAATACACGCTGGAGCGTCTCGGCCCACACGGGTTGCCGCTGATCGGTCGTGCCGACTGGAACGACTGCTTGAATTTGAATTGCTTTTCCGATGCGCCAGGTCAATCCTTTCAAACCACAACGAACAAAGAAGGAAAGGTTGCGGAGAGCGTGTTTATTGCCGGTCTGTTTGTGTTGGCAGCTAAAGAAATGGAGGAGCTCGCAAGAAAGACGAAAGAAGAAAGACGGGATTCTTTCATCTTTCCTCTTTCATCAAAAGCTTATCTGTATTTTGCTGAAGACATGGAATCCGCCATTTGGAATCACGGTTGGGATGGCGACTGGTTCCGCCGCGCGTACGATGATTTCGGTCATGCGCTTGGCTCGAAGGAAAATGTTGAAGGCCGAATCTTCATCGAGCCGCAGGGAATCTGCGTGATGGCAGGACTCGGCGTGGATGACGGCCACGCGCGATGTGCATTGGACACCGTCGCGGAGCGTTTGGCAACTCCACACGGAATTGTTTTACATCAACCTGCATTCACAAAATATTATTTGCGTCTCGGCGAGATTTCATCTTATCCGCCGGGATACAAGGAGAATGCAGGAGTCTTCTGTCACACCAATCCATGGATCATGATCGCCGAAGCAAAGATTGGACGCGGCGATAAAGCGCATGATTATTATTTGCGAATCAACCCATCGGCGCGTGAAGGGGTGAGCGAAATACATAAGTGCGAACCATACGTTTATGCTCAGATGATCGCGGGCAAAGATGCGCTAACTCCCGGCGAAGCAAAAAATTCATGGCTGACGGGAACTGCTTCATGGAATTACGTCGCCATCACACAATGGATTCTTGGAATCCGCCCAACGTATGACGGCTTGCAGGTCGCGCCAGTCATTCCGTCAGCGTGGAATGGCTTCGAAGCGACGCGCCGCTATCGGGGAGTCCGATACGTGATTCACGTCGAAAGAACAGGCGCGGGTAATGAAGTCAGACTCGAAGTGGACGGAAAATCCATCGAGGGCGACATCATCCCACTGCCGCTTGAAGGCACAAAAGAAATTCGCGTGAACGTAAAGGTGTCATGATGCGATATGGATATTTCGACGACGATGCAAAAGAATATGTCATCACGCGTCCCGATACGTCGCAATCGTGGAGCAATTATCTTGGCTCGACGGAATACGGCGCGATCATCACCAACAACGCGGGCGGCTATAGCTTTTATCAATCCGCCGCGCGAGGAAGATTCTTGCGTTTGCGATTCAATAGCGTTCCGCTCGATCAACCGGGCCGATATTTTTATTTGCGCGACAACGGCAACGGTGATTATTGGTCGGCCTCGTGGCAGCCAGTTGGCAAGCCCCTCGATCAATATCAATCCATGTGTCGTCACGGAACAGCTTATACGATTATCACATCGCGTTATGCGGGCATTGCAACCGAAGCAACTTATTTTGTTCCGCTCGAACAAAACTTTGAATATTGGCGACTGAAAATTACCAACGAAAGCAATCAACTTCGCAATATCACACTTTTTACTTTTTGCGAATTCACCAATCAATGGGACACGCAGCAGGATTCGGTCAACCTGCAATATTCGCTATTCATTGTGCGCGGCGAATTGACCGACGACAAACTTTTACGCATCGCTATCCAGGATAATTTGACTTCTGAAACAGACGGTTTTTATCTGCACGACATAGCGCGTCAGTGCTGGCTGGGGATGGCGGGTTCCGTCATAGACGGTTTTGACTCCAGCCGCGAATCTTTTCTTGGTGCGTATCGCGGTTATCACAATCCGCTCGTGGTTGAACAGGGAAAATGCACAAACAGTCTAGCATACGGCGACAACGCCTGCGGAACTTTGCAAACGAACATCACGCTTCAACAAAATGAAAGCCGCGAGATCTTGATTCTGCTTGGCATCGGTGACGCGCACACCATTGGCAAAAAGACTTTTGCTGAATTCGGCTCACTCAAACGCGCAGAAATTGAATTACAAAAATTGAAAGACGAGTGGCACGCAAAACTTGGCAACCTCATCGTAGAAACGCCAGACGAAGAGTTCAATCACACCGTCAACGTGTGGGGATTGTATAATTCGCTCATCACATTTACATGGTCACGCTCGGCAAGTTTGGTTTACAACGGTGAGCGTGACGGATTAGGTTTCCGCGATTCAGTGCAGGATGTTCTCGGCGTTGTAACTGCAATCCCCGATGAGGCAAGAAAACGTTTGGAATTGATGTTAACCGGGCAATGCTCTAACGGCGGTGCAGTGCCGATTATCAAACCATTTGAGCATAAACCGGGATGCGAGATTCCGCCTGCTGAAGAAGAATTCCGCTCGGATGATTGTTTGTGGTTCTTCAACGCAATCCCTGCTTATGTGAATGAGACAGGCGACTTTGTTTTCTATAATAAAGTCTTGCCTTACGCTGACCGCGACGAAGCGACTGTTTTCAACCATCTACGTCGCGCGTTGGAATTCAACCTTGAACGCACGGGCAAACACGGCCTGCCATGCGGACTCTTAGCTGATTGGAATGATTGCCTGAAGCTTGGTTATTTCGGAGAAAGTTTATTCGTCGCCTTTCAAGTTCGCTTCGGCTTGACGGTCTATGCCGACATCGCCAAAGGTCTTTGCAAATTCGATGAAGAGAAATGGGCTTTATCGCAACGCGAAAAAATGGATGCGGCGATTCAATCTAGGGCGTGGGACGGCAATTGGTTTATCTGGGCCATCGGTGAAGATGGAACGATTTATGGAACAAAAGAATACAGCGAAGGACAGGTCTATCTCAACACACAAGCCTGGTCCGTCATCAGCGGAGCCGCGACGCCCGGTCAAGCCTCGCGGTGTATGGAAACTGTTCATGAACAACTTGCCACACCATATGGCTTGATGCTATGCGCTCCGCCCTTCGTCAAGACCCCCATTGATGTGATGCGCGCGGTTGTCTACAATCCTGGTATCAAAGAAAACGCAGGTATCTTCAATCACACACAAGGCTGGGGGGTAATGGCGGAATGTATTTTAGGGAATGGCGACCGAGCTTATGAATACTTTCGCGCGTCCATGCCAGCCGCGTACAACGACCGCGCAGAAATCCGTCAGTGTGAACCGTATGTACAAGCACAGACAACCTATTCAACCTATTCTCCGCGGGCAGGCAACACACGCACATCATGGTTGACAGGCGCGGCCGCGTGGAGTTATTTCAGCGCGACACAATATATTTTGGGGATTCGTCCAGAAGTGGACGGCTTGCGAATTGATCCGCGCATCCCGCCAGTGTGGGACGGCTTCAAGGCGATGCGCCGTTATCGAGGCCGCGTGTTGCGTATCGTTGTCCACAACCCAGAACACGTTTGCCGAGGCGTTGTCAAGATGATTGTAGACGGGAATCCCGTCGAAGGAAATTCAATCCCACCGAATCTAGATGGCGTCGAACATATCGTTGAAGTCTGGTTGGGAAAGTAACATGGACGAGAACTGGCTGCGGGTTCGAGAATACAATGGCGCAGGTTTTAAATCTCTGATCGAGTTTAACGATTGGCGCGTCGCAATTCTGAACTACCTGGAAAACATCCATCCCGAACACAACGATACAATGGAACGACACATAGAATCGGATGAAGTTTTTGTGTTATTAAAAGGAAGAGGCATTTTACTTATCGGCGGAAATGAAGCGACAACCGAATCAATTTTTCAGCAGGCTTTGGAACAGGGAAAAATTTATAACGTTATGCGGAACACGTGGCATACTATTCTGTTGAGCCGAGATGCGTCGGTGTTACTTGTGGAAAACAGGGATACTAGCGAACAGAATTCGGAATATACACACCTTTCCAAAGATCAAAAGGACATCATCGGTGAGATAGCGAATCGCGAAAGACTCGGGGACTGAGATGTATCTTTGGCTGCATGATAAAATCTCAAACTATTAACAATCAAGACGAAGTCACCCATTTAAAATTATCATCCCGCAATGTGGTAAAACTATCCCACTGCCTCAGCAGCTTCTGCGTGCGGGCCGTGATTTTGCGCCAGCTACATGGCCAGATTCGAATTTCGGAGTAACAAACATGATCAAACTCAGTTACAGCACATTCGGATTGACCGACTTGGATTTTCTGCGTTCCATCGAAGCGGTGGATAAGGCAGGTTATGCAGGGATCGAGCTTGCCTTTCACCGCGATCAATTTAATCCCTTCGATGTGACCGACGAATATCTCGCAACAATCAAAAAGCGGCTCGAGGGTTTGAGAGTAAAAGCCGCCTGCGTGGCGACGGCTTCGCATTTCTTCACGCCGTCCAGGCCGCACGAACCATCCCTGATGAGTCCTGACCTGGCGGGCAGGAAGCGGCGCATCAACCTAGTCAAGCGCGGGATTGATGTGGCTCGTAAACTAGGAGTCTCTCTGGTCACTTTTGGAAGCGGATTTATTCGCGAGGAACATCTCGCTAATCCATCTGTCAATCCGCGCGAATTGCTGGTGGACAGCATCCATCAATGTCTGAAGTCGGTGCATGATGATGAAGATATTACGCTGCTGATCGAACCAGAGCCGGGCATGTATATCGAAACGCTCCAACAAGGCGTAGATCTGGCCAATGAAGTCGGTTCGTCGCGCTTCCAACTACATCTTGACCTGTGCCACAATTATTGCTCGGAGCAGGATTATCTCGGCGCGCTGGCAAAGGCCGCGCCGTATGCCAAATTTTTGCACGTCTCCGACGCGCAGCAAGGTTATAACCTTAAACTCATCAAGATGTCGGATAATTCGAAACTGGATATGAACTTTGCCAATTACTTAATCTACTTCCCGGAGTATGCAGATTTCCTGCTGGTGGATAAAAACCATCCTATCTATTTCTATGATGAAAAACCAAGCAGGGAACAGGAAAAGCGTATCGCATCCATCCTGGACAAAGTTGGCATCGCGCAACTGCCAGCTTATGTGGATTACAACGGATTGTTCGCGGGTGCATCGCCCTTCGACGATGAAATTTTCACCTACTTGATCTCTGTGCCAGAACTGAGTTTCGATGTGCTGGAACGGGCAAGGCCAATCATTATTTACTTGCGGAGCACGAAGGACGTGGACGGCAAACTACTCATGGACAAAATGGTGGCAAACACATTGACGGGTATTGTTCATTTCCACGAAATTCCCGGCGAAGGGACGATGGATTTTGCTTCGAGCTTCAAGGCGCTGACTGATAATGGCTTCGCCGGATATGCATCCGTCGAGCTGTACCATCACGTCGCGTCATGGGAGAAAGCGTTGAACGATAGTTACAGACATTTGTCGAAGTTTGTATAAACACAGGTGACGGGCGCTTTGAACGCGCTCGCCGCCATCGAACAATTTTTATTTCAATACAGGAGAGAGAGTTATGCTAGATGTTGCTCGACTTGGCTGGGAGGCCGGTACCGTTGGAGAGCTGGATCACCGCACACTGAAAGCGCCGCACGTTAAACTGCGCTCGTTTACGCAGGGGACGTCAGGCGACGTGGTGTATGCGGTGGACTTGCGGATCAACAAGCCCAACACGATCTTTTTATCCTCCACAGAAATGCATTCTTTTGAACATTTTCTGCTGTGGGGTTTTCAGAAATACATGCCGCAGAACTTCATTTCCATCGGTTTGATGGGATGCCAGACCGGCTTTTATCTCATTCTATTCAATGAGGGGCGTGCCGAAGCCATCTGCGATGCGTACGAAAAAATCCTGAACGATGTTCTCGTCGCCAGCGAAGTGCCGTACGCCAACATTATGCAATGCGGCAATTATAAAAATCACAGTCTCGAGCTGGCACAAAAACTCGCCAAAAGGGTGCTGGAGTCCAAATCCAACTGGCGGCAGGTGGTTTGAGATATGCTCACGCGACGGGTCGCATATCAACACACAATCGAATACGAAATTGTCAATACCTTGGACATCTTCAATCCGCAGAACCCAGCACTGCTATCAGCAGGACGGATCGAGAGCACTCGCCGCTTCATCGTGATGGACGGCAATGTGAAAAAGCATTATGCCCGCGCGATACGGGATTATTTTGCGTACCATCATGTGGACGCCAGGATTGTCACCTTCCCCGGCGGCGAGGAAAACAAAACGGCCGAGTATTACTTATCCATCGTCCGCGAACTAGACGCGTTTCCCATCCACCGCCGCGACGAGCCGATCATCGCCATCGGCGGCGGCGTGCTGACCGACGTGGTTGGTTTCGTCGCCGCTAGTTATCGCCGCGGCGTCCCGCACATCAAGGTTCCCACCACACTAATGGGATACGTGGACGCTTCGATTGGAATCAAGACCGGCATCAACTTCGAGGGCAGCAAGAATCGGTTGGGCGCTTTTGCCCCCCCGCAAAAGGTTTTGCTGGATAAATCCTTTTTGAAAACCCTGCCAAGACGTCACATTTTGAACGGCGTCTGCGAGATCATCAAACTCGCCATCATCAAAGACGTGGAACTCTTTGAGCTACTGGAAACGCATGGAGCGCAGAGTATTGACTTGCAATTCCAAGATGAGCATAGCAATACGATCCTCGACCGCGCGATTTGTGGGATGCTGGAGGAGTTGCAGCCGAATTTATTCGAAGAAGACTTAGCGCGCAAGGTAGACTTTGGGCATACATTCAGTTACGGATTGGAAACCCGTCATGAAGCGGATTTGCTTCACGGTGAGGCAGTCCTGTTGGATATCCTCGTCTCGACGATGATCGCGCGGGCGCGGGATTTGCTCTCCGAAGACGAAGCCAGCCGCATCTTCTAGAT
>JAJYOO010000458.1 GCA_021796155.1 Chloroflexota bacterium | reverse complement strand
GCACGCGCTGGCCTATGGTTCGACGGACGCCAAACATCCGATGGTTTCCGAGATGGCGCGCTGGAATAAAGTCTGCATCAGCGGCCCGATGAAAGTCGTCAATCTGCCAAAATATTATGACTTTGTGGAATTGCGCCGCACGCCCGCGCAGGTTCGTGCGATTTTGGAAGGTATGGGACACGACAACGTCGTCGCGTTCCAGACGCGCAACCCATTGCATCGCATCCACGAAGAATTAACCAAACGCGCCGCAGCCCAAGTTGGCGGAAGCCTGTTGATTCACCCGACTGTGGGCATGACCAAGCCGGGCGATGTGGATCATTACACGCGTGTCCGCATTTATAAAGCACTGGTCGAGAATTATTACGATAAGAAGAGCACCATGCTCAGCCTCCTGCCGCTGGCAATGCGTATGGCGGGTCCGAAAGAAGTGATGCTTCATGCGATCATCCGCCGCAACCACGGTGCGAATCATTTCATCGTGGGGCGCGATCATGCGGGGCCGGGAAAAGATTCAACGGGCAAGCCGTTCTACGGTCCGTATGACGCGCAGGAGAACATGCGGAAGTACGAACACGAATTGGGCGTCAAGATGATTCCGTTCGAAGAACTTGTCTATCTTCCTGATGAGCAGCGTTATGTCGAAGGCAAAGATGTTCCGCAGGGCGCGAAGACTTTAAATATATCCGGGACGCAGGTGCGCGATGAATACCTTGCCAAAGGAAAACTTTTGCCCGAATGGTTTACGCGCCCCGAGACGGCTGAGATTCTGCGCGAGATGTATCCGCCGCGCCACAAGCAGGGATTCTGCATTTGGTTCACCGGCTTGAGCGGTTCGGGAAAATCTGCCACGACGCAGGTGATTACCTCATTGATGCTTGAACGCGGACGCGAGGTTACGATCCTCGATGGCGATGTTGTCCGCACGCATCTTTCCAAGGGACTTGGCTTTAGCAAGGAAGACCGCGATACGAACATTTTACGCATTGGCTTTGTAGCCGGCGAAATCGTCCAGGCCAGCGGAGCAGTGATTTGCGCCGCCATCAGCCCATACCGCGCAGCGCGCGAGGAAGCTCGCAAGATGGTCGGCGAAAACTTTGTCGAAGTTTATATGGACACTCCCGTTGAAGTATGCGAACAGCGCGATGTAAAAGGATTGTATGCCAAAGCGCGTCAGGCCATGGCCGACGGTCATCCGATGGGCTTCACCGGAGTGGACGATCCATATGAGCCGCCGATTGCTCCCGAAGTAACGCTCAAGGGTTATGGCGCAACGCCCGAGGAGAACGCTCACACGATCATCGCTTATCTTGAAGAACAGGGATTTCTGTTGAAATAAAAATTACCAATTACGAATTACGTTTTACGTAATTCGTAATTGGTAAATCACCCCATGAACATCCGCATCACACCTCGCCTCGTTTCTTTCGCGGCACTCGGCTTGATTGCCGCCATTGGAGTTGCTCTGATTCTGAAAGCGACGCCTGAAGGTCTCGGCTTATCCGGCGATGCCATTGCTTACATCGCCGGTGCGCGCAGCATCCTGGCAGGGAACGGATACCGCGAGGCGTTCCTCGTCAGCGATCAGCCGGTGACTCATTATCCGCCGGGATTCCCCGCGGTGCTGGCATTCATCGGCTTATTTGGGCTGGACCCGTGGCGCGGGGCGCGCTTGCTCAATGCTTTGCTCTTTGGTTTGAATGCGGTACTGCTTGGCATCCTCGGCTGGCGGACAACGAAGTCACTTTCTGCCGGCTTGGTTTTGGCGACGCTTTTCGTTGCAAATGGTTCATTGCTTCAAGTCCATGCAGTTGCAATGAGCGAGCCACTGTTCATCTTTTTCAGTTTGATGTCGTTTTGGATGTTCGACTTGTATTTCGAGCGCGACCATCACTGGCTGTGGCTCGTCCTCTGCGGACTATTTGTCAGCGCGGCCTACCTGACACGTTATGCGGGGCTTGCCCTCGTTGCAACATTTGTTGTCGCCTTGCTTATCCTGCACCACGACTGGCAAAGCCGCCTGGCTGGCATTGGTATTTTCCTAGTCAGCTTCATTCCATTGGCAGTCGGATGGGGCATTCGTAATGAAATCATTGCTGGCAAAGCCACGAATCGCACCTTGGTCTGGCATCCGATCACCTCCGCAAATTTTGATACGACGCTTTATAGTATTTCCGAATTCCTGATTCCGGTCGAACCCTGGCGGCAGGCTTTATACAAATCGTCGTCCATCATTTTTATCATTCTGTTCGCCTTGATTCTGGGCGCGGCATTGATCTGGCTTCTGGTCAAAACGTGGAAATACTTCACGCCGACCGTCGCAGAGAAAAGCGTCAAAAGCCGCAGCGAAGTCATCGTATTTACCAACGCGCTGTACATCTTCGGTTACATTGCTTCCATCCTCGCTTCGATGACGTTATTCGACGCGTCCACAAAGTTCAAGCTTCGCATTTTGTCGCCCATCTTTGTATCGCTTTTGATCCTGTTGGTTATTTTGGGAACATGGTTGTGGAAGAAACGCCGCGAACTCGTTTTGGTATTGACCATTCTGGTTCTTGGAATGTCGGTTTACGGACAGGTTACAACCGTATCCGATTGGGCAACGGGCGGACA